>CAZQYO010000208.1:4358-5561 GCA_964597415.1 uncultured Chitinophaga sp. | reverse complement strand
GTAATACACAGAGCTATCGTAATGATGAGAGTTATCGGCAATTAATCCCATATTATAAAGGGCGGTAACCGAAGCACTGTCAAAATGCAAGGCCTTGCGGTAATAATCCGCAGCAGTCCCATACTCTTCTTTATCATAAAAGAGATTCCCGATTTGGATATAAGCGGTAGCGTATGTAGAATCTATTCGCAGCACCTTGTTTGTATAAATACTAAAAGCCAAATCGGTGCTGTCAGAATACTGATATGCCTTTCCTAAATTACTCCAGTAGGATACCTCTGCAGTATCGTTTATTACTGCCATGCTGTAATAGAGCTTCGCCTTATCATACTCCTCCTTATTGTAATACACATTTCCGATGGCATTCCACGCTGCGGAATAAGTGGTATCGTGCTTAGTTGCCTCCAAATAATAGTATAGTGCATCGTCCCCATCTTTCTTCATGCTGTAGGATTTCCCTAACCAGTAATACGACTTCGCATCACCGGTATCTAAGCGAGTGCAGTAGTAGTAATACATAATAGCCGAGTCATAATTAGCGCGGTTATAATGAAAGTTGGCAATACCGTAATAGGTGTTGGCATAATAAGGTTCGATAGATTTTGAAAGATGATACAAACGGTAAGCCTTATCGTATTCTTTCATGTTTTCGTATTGAATCGCCAGGTTGGTAATAGCGACATGGTAGGAGGAATCGTAACGGATGGCCTGCGAATAATAAGTAATGGCTTTCTCCGGCTGTTTGGTAACTGAATACACATTCGCCAAATTATTATAAGCCCACGCATAGGTAGAGTCAATCTCAAGTGCTTTCAGGTAATATTTTTCGGCATTGGCGTAATCCTTTTCTAACTTAGTGATGACTCCGAGATTCAAATAAGAACTCATTAACTTAGGATTATACTCAATCGCCTTTTTGTAATACAC
This sequence comes from uncultured Chitinophaga sp., assembly GCA_964597415.1. GTDB lineage: Bacteria > Bacteroidota > Bacteroidia > Chitinophagales > LD1 > Bog-950. The sequence goes on along the minus strand of CAZQYO010000208.1, from coordinate 4,634 downwards.
TTTAGCGCTGTCATAATCTTCCCAGTTGTAATAGTAGCCGGCCACATAATCGGTAAATTGATCTTTAAAATTAGATCCCACTTTCACCGCTACTGCTACTAAACTATCTGCCCGCTTCAGATTGCCTTCCCTGCGTGCCAAAGAAGCTAAGTTCACAAAAGCATATCCGTCATTCGGGTTCAGCTTCAGATATTTTTCATAGTTGAAAACGGCCTTTTGCTCACGACCTACATACGAATACACCTCCCCTAATAAATAATAAGCGTAGCTGGCATT
>CAZQYO010000208.1:0-4348 GCA_964597415.1 uncultured Chitinophaga sp. | reverse complement strand
TTTTCTTCTAATTGCACCGCCTGCTCTAATTTCTCGATGCAGGAATCGCGGTTGGCAGTGGTGTATTCTCTGGTGTAATTACTGATTTTAAAATACAACACATACGCCTCCAGATACAATTTGCGAGCCTTATATGAAGGGGTTAGATAGTGATCTTCGCCAAGTATGTGAATAGCGGCATCTAAATTTTCAATAGCGGTATGCCACTTGTTTAACTGCTCATTCACTACTTTCTCATTAAAATCATCCACATCTTTTTGCCCTCCCAACTGGTTTTGGATAAACAACATCGCACCATCTTGCAGAGAAGAAACAAAATTGCGTTTGGCTACCCGCTTTAATTCAGCAGGAGCTTCGGAATTACTGAGTTGATTAAACAAATCCATTGCAGAACTTCCTTCCGGATGTAGCAAATCTCCTTTATCAATAGCCTCAGTAAATTGATGATAGATATTCTTCACCTCCGGAGACGCTTTAGCCAATAGATTGTCCTCTGCCGAGCGACCGGTATTCATAGCTATCATTTGCGGCAAATTCTTTTGCTTTTCACTGCGCAATGCGAGCAGCACATTCATATCTACTTTCGCAATTTCTCTTTTAGGATCGCCTCTTACATCCGGGTTTTGCGAATCGTCTGTTTGCTTTGCCACTTCCGATTCGAGATAGCGCTTTATCTCTCCCACCGTTACCATACTATCTCCATTCTTATCAGCTAAACCTTTTAAACCTTCCTCGAGAGTGTAGGAAAAAATGCCTCGTCCTCCTCCCCACTTTTGATTCTCTTCGCTTACTTCATTCGGTTGGCATGAAAGAAATTTAATTTCATTCCCCCACGTTTCTTCTAATGCGTGAAGAGTCCTTTCTCTGCCACTGGCACCTCCGCTCAACATTGCTCCACTGTGACAGGCATCGGCAATAAATACCACGTTTACACCCTTCTTAGCAAAGTTGCTGATGTAGGAGCGCAGTTTATCCAGCTCAATAAACTCACTTCCGCTCAGATAGTTTTTAGCTAAAGATTTCGTCAACAGCAATAAAGCATCCTCTCCTTCCGATAAGTCCTGCTCTATATCGCCATGCCCCGCAAAGTAGAAGTAAAGCAGATCACCCGGTTGAATAATAGACTTGAGATAATACAGTTCATCAAAAATATTGGCGCGGGTAGCTTCCTCGTCAGTATATTTTTTAATGTTATCCGGTGGTACACTTCCACCTGCTTTCGACTCCAAGAATTCGGCAAAAGCATCGGCATCGCGGTTAGCATACTGCAAAGCAACCACTTGGCTATATTTTGAAATACCAACTACCAGAGCATATACCTTACCGGTGGGCGCGGGAGGGGTGTTTGTGACTACTGCGCCTCGCTGACCATCCGTTTGCGCCATAACGGTAGCAAAAGCGCAAAGCGTAAAAATGAGGATGTACAAACGTTTCATCAGAGGAAGTAAACTTAAACTTTTCCTTGTCTTAAAAGAAAACGAATTTCACGATTTCCTTACCGAAGTGTTGGATGAACTATGGGCAGAAAATCCACAAAAAAATAGCTTACAAACCTAAGCGGATAATGGATGAAGAATAGACTTTCAATTCTGCATCATTCTCATTACAGCCTACAGATACAATGGTATAGCAGTGGTTAAGTATTCATTTCTGATGGTTAATCCATTTCAGTTTTGGCGAATAATAATTTCCCATGCAAGAGAAAATTAAAAATGAAATCACAACTCTAAACTGAATCTTCTCGGTCTTGACAATAATTTTCAGAACTTTTTGCTGTGGCATATTATATTTGCCGCGCCTCGTATTTTGAAAAAAGAGTAAGCATAGAGGTCAAGGTCACTTAATTAAAAGTAAAATGTCATTGAGCGAGGTTTATATTATACGATCAGCCCATTTTTTCCCCAACGAACCTGTTTCTAACGAAGAGATGGAAGAATACATGGGCTTGATAAACGGGCAAAAAAGCAAATCGAAAGCGGTAGTGCTTCGCAGCAACGGCATTAAACGCAGATTTTATGCCCTCGAAAAAGGAGGTACGCCCACTCACACCAATGCACAAATGGCAGCACTCGCCATCAAAAAACTTTTTGAAGCGGCTCCCGATGAAATAAAAGAAGTGGAGTTACTTTCCTGCGGCACCTCTTCCCCTGACCAGATGATGCCTTCTCATGCGGTGATGATTCATGGATGGTTGCCCGAAACAGAAGCCATTGAAGTGATTTCACCTGCGGCAAATTGCTGCTCGGGAATGTATGCTCTGAAATACGCATACTTATCCATAAGAACTGGTGAGTCTAAAAAGGCGGTCGTTACAGGTTCCGAAAGAGTATCCCGCGCTCTTACTGCCGATACTTTTGAAGATGAAGTAAAGCAATTAGCGCTATTGCAGGAAAATCCCATTCTCGCCTTTGAGAAAGATTTTCTTCGCTGGATGCTTTCCGATGGTGCCGGAGCTTTTCTGGTTAGCAATAAACCCAATGCCGAAGGACTTAGCCTTAAAATAGATTGGATAGAAAGTGCTTCGTATGCACATCAGATAGAAACTTGTATGTACATGGGCAGCGAAAAATTGTCCGATGGCAGTTTGAAGAGTTTTATGGACTTCACGCCACACGAAATCGCGATAAACAGCACGCTGAGCATGAAGCAAGATGTGAAACTGTTAGACAAACACATTGTGCAATTAGGCTATGAAACACTGAAAAGAGTATTGGATAAAAAGAAGTTTGATGTGAGTAATGTGGACTACTTTATCCCACACATTTCCAGTGAATTTTTCCGTAAAAAGATTGCAGATAAATTAGAAGAAAACGGCTTGGGGATTCCCGCAGAAAAATGGTGTATAAACCTGAGCTATGTGGGCAATGTAGGAGCCGGCTCGGTGTTTTTGATGGTGGACGAGTTGATGCATAACGGCAAACTGCAAAAAGGTCAAAAACTTTTGCTGATGGTTCCTGAAAGTGCCCGTTTCTCTTACGTGTATGCCCTATTATCCGTTTGCTGATAATTTCGTTTTCCGTAGTTGATTATGCCCCTCTGTTTTTACCTTACATAGCATGAAAAAAGACGAAATACCTCAAGACCCCAGTCCCTTAGATAAGTTTACCAAAGAGGTATGCTATGCCGTAAATGAAAAAGGAGAATATGAAACAGCCCTTAGCAGAGGATGGCAGGTAAAGGCCGATGCGCTCGGTATTACTTGGGAAGAGGTGCAGCAAAATATAGCATCTGCCCGCCAAAAAGTGGAGAAAGGAGAAGCCAGCCCCATACTATATTATATGGAATCTAACATGATGGACTTGCCCACCCTTTCTGCCTATACCGGTTTTTGGCAATGGACTATCAAGCGACATTTGAAGCCCGCAGTTTTCAAAAAATTGTCAGATAAAAAGTTGAACAAATACGCTGAGGTATTCAACATAAGCACCGAAGAGTTAATCCGATTTTCGCCACCTATAAACGTTGACTCCCCTCCTTTTCATTGAAGAACAGGTGCAGAATAACTCATGAAAGTTGAATTCAAACATATTCAGGCCGCTCATTGCGAAAACGGAGTAGCCACAAATTTACTGCAACACGCAGGGGTTCATCAAATGACCGAACCGCTGGCTTTTGGTATCGGGGCAGGTATCTTTTTTATACACATTCCCTTCCTTAAAATCAGCAATGGGCCGGCCATCTCATTTCGATCTATGCCCGGTACTATCTTTAAGCGCATCTGTAAATCTTTAGATATTTCGGTAGAGCGAAAAACCTTTCGCTCAAAAGAAAAAGCACAACAATTTTTAGATGATTGCCTTCGCAACGGACAACCGGCCGGTTGTCAGGTAGGCGTGTACTATCTCTCTTACTTTCCGGTGGAATATCGTTTTCATTTCAATGCCCACAACTTAGTAGTGTACGGAAAAGAAAACGACACCTACTTAGTGAGTGATCCCGTGATGGAAACTGTGACCACCATCAGCGCTGCCGACTTAGAAAAAGCTCGCTTTACCAAAGGTGCATTAGCCCCTAACGGCCAAATTTATTTCCCAAAAGAACACAAGCAAGTAAGTGATGAGCAGATAAGAAAAGCCATCAAAAAAGGGATTAAACATGCCGCTTGGTTTATGGCAGAAACTCCGGTGCCTATCATTGGCACTAATGGCATCAAGTATGTGGCAAAAAAAATCAAACGTTGGCCAAACGAAGTGGGAGAACGAAGAGCGCGCACCAATTTGGCGCAGTTAGTTCGTATGCAGGAAGAAATTGGCACCGGTGGGGCGGGTTTCCGATTCGTGTATGCTGCCTTTTTGCAACAGGCTTATCATTATCTCCCTAACGAAAAATTATTAGATATTTCAACAGA
>CAZQYO010000207.1:0-5580 GCA_964597415.1 uncultured Chitinophaga sp. | reverse complement strand
GACAGCCGAATTGCGCTATGATGATTTTCACATGGATAAGATGATTTATGTGGTGGCCAATGAGCAGGATTATCATTTCAAAGTATTAAAACTGGCTTTGCAAAAATTGGGGAAACAATGGGCAGATGGCATTTACCATCTTTCCTATGCGCTGGTAGAATCGCCCACAGGGCGCTTTAAAAGCCGCGAAGGGAAAACTGCCGATGCCGATGACCTGATAGCGGAGGTAATGCGCATTGCCGAAGAACGCACGAAAGAATTGGGTAAGATTGAAGGTTTTACTGAAGAGCAAGCACAAGAACTTTATAAGACAATCGGATTGGGAGCGCTCAAGTACTTTGTATTGCGGGTGAATCCGTATCGTAAAATTATTTTCAATCCGGAAGAAAGTATTGACTTTCATGGGAACACCGGCCCTTTTATCCAGTACACACACGCCCGTATTTGTGCGGTATTAAGAAAGGCTGAGAACGCGAACTTTACCAATTTTGAAAATCTTCAAAATATGGCCGATGAGGAACGTGATCTCATTATCCAATTGAGCGAATACGATAATGTTGTACAATCTGCCGCAGAGAAATTTGACCCCAGTGAGGTTGCTAATTATGTGTACAACATCGCAAAACTCTACAATAAGTTTTACCACGATTACTCGATACTGAATGCTGAAACCGAAACGCTGAAAAATTTCCGTATCGCACTATCGCGCCAAACGGGTTCGGTTATCAAAAAGGCGATGAATCTACTGGGCATTGAAGTGCCCGAAAGAATGTGATCAGGCGAAGCGAGGGCTTACTTTGAGTTCTTTAGACCCCGATACATACTGATAGAAACCTTCTCCGCTTTTAACTCCGAGATAGCCGGCTGTTACCATATTTACGAGAAGTGGGCAGGGAGCATATTTGGGATTTCCGAAACCTTCATGCAGTACGCGCAAAATAGCAAGGCAAACATCTAATCCTATAAAATCAGCTAACTGCAAAGGTCCCATCGGGTGCGCCATGCCTAGTTTCATCACAGTATCAATATCTTCGATACCGGCCACGCCTTCATACAAAGTATATATAGCTTCATTGAGCATGGGCATCAGAATTTTGTTGGCGACAAAACCCGGATAATCATTTACCTCTACCGGTACTTTGCCGAGTTGGCGAGAAGTTTCCATGACGAGTTGTAACACTTCACTCGAGGTGGCATAGCCTTTTATTACCTCTACTAATTTCATCACCGGTACCGGATTCATAAAGTGCATGCCTATTACTTTGTCGGCTCTTTTAGTGGCGGCCCCAATTTTTGTAATGGAGATAGATGAAGTGTTCGATGCGAGAATAGTTTCCGGCTTGCAAATCGCGTCCAAGTCTTTGAAAATTTTCAGCTTAATATCAGTGTTTTCTGTTGCTGCTTCTATCACCAAATCAGCGTCCGCGCATACCGAAAGAGAAGTGTGGGTACTCAGGTTTTTCAAAGTGTTTTTACCCGCTTCTTCGCTAAGAGTTCCTTTAGCAACCATGCGATTCAAATTTTTGGTAATCAACTCTACTGCTTTCTTCAATGCGTCAGGTGATACATCTACCATGCAAGTTTCAAACCCATTCATAGCAAACACATGTGCAATGCCATTTCCCATGGTTCCGGATCCAATCACGGATACTTTCTTAATCATGCTTATTCTTTTATAATTTTTTTAGTAATAGATATCGCTGTCTTTTCTTTTAAAGTGATAAAGTAAATGCCTTTGGGCAATGCTTTCAGACTGATGATAACGGAAGGCTCTTGGGAGGGGACATGGCGTGTAATCAGATTACGCCCTCTCAGATCATTAATCCATAACTCATCAAAAATATTTTGCTGAAACCGAACCGTTACATTGTCATTAGCAGGATTCGGGAATACCTCGAAATCGCTTTCCTCAGTTTTTTGGATTCCGGTTTGTAACAAACAAGAAACTCTGGAATCACTTTCAGTTAATAAGGTGGCGTTCTGTATGGCCATGGCATACTCTCCCTTTTTTAAATGGGGCACTGTGATAGTACCTAGCTTATCATTGGGGTTTCCCTGAGTATTTATTGAAAAGGAATCTGCTATTTCCCAGTCAGTAGTTTGGTCGGGACGATACATAAGCACTAAGCTATCCTCCGAATTTGTAAAGAATGTATTGTCAAGATAAGCCCCGGCAGTGCCGTCATAATTTATCACGGCATTGGCTCTAAAAGTAGAATCGAAAATACCATCTACCGTCCAGTATCGGCTATCGTGCAGGTGTAATCCCGAGATGGGATTTTTCATCGCGTCAGGAGCTATCCAGTTGTGCTCTACTCTCACCAAAGCAGAGTCTTGAATACCGGTGACATCTATTTTTATTTTAGCGGTGCCGAAATCATAAGTGCCGGTATCTGTTAATACCTTCCATTCATCCGTAATCGCATCCTGAATTTTTTCATGAAAATCAAGAGCCACATACACCGGAGTAAAATTGGGAAGGATTAATTGGTGGTGAGTACATTCGTCACTAATATACACCACCTCGTCATACCGCGTCCAGTATTTGTCGTAGTACGTGATAGTAACAGGCACGAGAGTATAATAATGCGGAGCGTGACTCAATCTTTGCCGGATATAAACATCCGTTGCCACATTTACCAGATCGGTTTGCTGTGTTTGCCATTTTTCTATGGAGAAATGCGGAAAGCCGGGAGCATTGACCCAGTCGTCAAAAAAGGGAGTTAGATTTTTACCGGAGCATTGGTTTAGATAATCCATTAGCTGTTGGGTGCTGGAATGAGTGTAGGCTAAATCGCTGAGGTAATTCTTCATGCAGTGAAAGAAATCCTGATCATTCATATAAAAGCGCAGGGTGTGAACTACATCGCTGCCTTTGTCATACACCGTTGCCCCATAGGTTTTATCGGAGGGAACTCCATTTACCGGTAGGTAAGCTCCATCGCTCACATGAGCGCGGTGCAGCACATTTTCATGGTTCAGTCGCTGATATTCTTTCGCTGAATCTGCTCCGTAAAAATTTTCGAGAAACAAGGTTTCGTTATATGCTGCCCAACCTTCGTTCAGCCACATTTCTGAAGCGTTGTCGCAGGTAACCAAATCGCCAAACCAATGATGGCTTAGTTCGTGCGCCATAGTAGTTTCACAACTGTTCGCATACGAATTAAGGTAATACTGCATAAATCCGATATTGGTAGCGTGCTCCATTGCGCCTGCATTAAATGGAAGAATGCAATAGCCTACCCGTTCCCATTGATATGCTCCCCAAAGATTTTCCTGTATATGAAAGGCATCTTTTAAATGACGGAAGAGATTTTTTAAGGCTATAGTGTCTGTACTGCGAGCGGCTAACTCAATGGGAATAATTCCATTGGCAGCATGTACGGTATCTGTCAGTGTTTGGTAATCAGATACTGCCAACGAAGCCAAATACGAAGGAATATTTTCCTGAAGTTTCCAATGCCATGTTTTAGTGGTTGCGTTTTGTGTAACTCCCTCCAGCAGTCCGTTGCAAAATGCTTTTTGATTGTTTTTTGTGGTGATGTAAAACTCAAAATAGCTTCGCTCCTCAAAATTGTCGAAGCAGGGAAACCAAACTCTACCATAGCAATGCGGATTTTCCAGAAAACTCACACCTATATTAAAAGCATAAAGGGAGTTCCAGTAAAAGCCTCCGAAATCGCCCGGCATTTGTACCGGATGCCCGTGATAAAATAATTGTATGGTAGCAGAGTCTCCCGGTTGAAGAGTGGTGAGCAGGTTAATGTTCACCACCGTATCGTTGTAGTCGTAAACCGTATTGTATGTATTAACCTTTACGGAATCAATTGTCAATCGGAGTAGATCAAGCCGTATCGCACTTACTCCACTCATTTTACTTTTTATGCCAAGAGTAGCTTCTGCGTGAAGAATTTTACCGGCAAAGTCGCTGAGGTCCATATTCAAGCGGCAGGAAACAATATCCAAAGTATCACCTCTGGCATCGCGGGCATTTCCCCAAAAGACGAGCAGGCAGGAGCAGAATAAACCAAGTGCAAATTTTCTCATACAATAGAATGGGCGAAGATAATTTCTTTAAAAACATGTCTGCCTTGACCAAACCATCATTTTCTGCTTTAATTTGCACCGCGTTTTGCGAAATGAAAGAGTTGTTTTGAAATTATGAAGGAAAATCGTTTAAAAGTACTGGCACTCGGCATTGTTATCTTTCTGCCCTTTCTGTTCTTTTTTCTTTTTAAGCCTTTGAGCAAAGTGCCTCGCCCAAAGGTTCCGCCTCGGTTGTTTTCACAGGGAACGGTGGAAACAGTGAATGATCAGGGGGAAAAAGTAATGGATTCGGTGTACCATACCGTTCCCAATCTCAAGTTACAGACACAAAGCGGTGATTCGCTTGAACTGGATTCATTGCGAGGGAATATTTATGTGGCCGATTTTTTCTTTACTTCTTGCCCGGGTATTTGTCCTAAACTCAGCAACAGTTTGGAAAGGGTACAGTCTGCTTTTATCAAAGACCATAACTTTAAAATCGTTTCATTTACGGTAGATCCGGAGCGCGACTCTATTCCTCAACTTAGAGAGTATGCCGAAAAGCATAATGCCATTCCCGGTAAATGGTATTTCTTGCGCAGTTCAGCACGCGATGTATATAAACTGGCTTATGATGGATTTTATGTTACTGCCAAGCCCGATCAGAATAATGGACCCGAAGCTTTTGTACACAGTGAGAAATTAATATTAGTGGACTGGGCCGGAAATATACGCGGTTATTACAGTGGTATTGATAGTTCCAGCGTAAGAAAACTGATGGGGGATATAGTACTGTTGCTCCGCTTTACCGAACAGAATTTTAATTTTCATGACCAAAAGAAAACTTCGAAAAAGATTTTTTCAAGATGAACAGATCGCTTCAGCCTTCATTTAAAAAGAACGACAAGTTAGCTTATCTACTGATTGGTATTTTAAGCTTTGTAGTGTTTATTACCATTGTGCTTCTCGGTCGAGTAAAGTGGAATGTAAATCTGGGGTTTAACCCACACGTATTTGCTACCATTAATGCCATTATTAATTCAACCGTATCGGTGTTGTTGATTGCGGCTTACATTCTGATACGGAAAAAAAATTACGTGGCGCACAAAAAGCTGATGCTTACAGCTATTGTCTTGTCGTCCCTATTTCTTGTTTCATATATCGCGCATCATCTTTTTGCAGGGGAAACAAAGTTTGGGGGCAGCGGGAATATTCGGTACTTCTATTTTAGCATTTTGGCTACCCACATTATTTTGGCTACTATTATTCTCCCATTTATTTTGTGGACAGCCTATCGAAGTTTAACGGGAGATTATGTCAAGCATAAACAAATTGCCCGTTTCACTTTTCCACTTTGGCTCTACGTGTCGGTTACAGGGGTGTTGGTATATTTGTTAATCTCCCCGTATTACAATTAGAATCCTTAGTTTTGGCACTATGAAAGCCCGATCATTCCTTCTCTTTTTTATTCTTGTGGCATTGGTACTAATGGCAGAGCCTTCTTTCTCTCAATGTGCCATGTGTCAGGCTACAGCCGAAACCTCTCGCGAGGCC
>CAZQYO010000206.1:3954-5604 GCA_964597415.1 uncultured Chitinophaga sp. | reverse complement strand
GAGAGGGAAAATTAAGTTTCCCTCTTTTTATTTTAGCAGTTGTCAAAATAGAATTCATGGCCAGTAGAAATAAAAATTTATCGAGTTATCGCGAGTTTACTACTGCCCATTCGGCAAAGTATAAAGTGGGTATCGTAGTGTCAGAATACAATGAAGAAATCACATTTTCTATGATGGCGGCTGTCATAGATACTCTCAAACAATATGGGGTAAAGGAAAAAAATATTTTCACCGAGTTTGTTCCAGGTGCTTTCGAACTACCTTTAGCCGCGAAGTGGTTACAAAGCGCCAAGAAACTGCATGCAGTTATTTGCCTCGGATGTGTGATTAAAGGAGATACCGACCACGATATTTATATTAACCGGGCAGTTTCAGAGGCCGTAATGAATTTGAGTTTACAAACCGGTATTCCATTTATTTTCGGGTTGCTCACCCCAAACACCTTGCAACAGGCGAAAGATCGTTCGGGTGGGAAATTGGGAAACAAGGGAGTAGAGTGTGCAGTAGCTGCGCTGAAAATGCTCATTATGAAAAACGATTTGAATAAGAGGAAATGAAAATTTATACTATTGATACCGGGTATTTTAAGTTAGATGGAGGAGCTATGTTTGGAGTAGTCCCCAAAACTATTTGGAAGAACCTTAACGAGCCGGATAAAAATAATCTTTGCACTTGGGCTATGCGTTGCCTTTTGATTGAGGATGGTAAGCAACTGATCTTAATTGATTGCGGTTTAGGGAATAAGCAAGAACCCAAATTTTTTAGTTATTACGAACCTCACGGAGAGGCTTCTCTGCAAAAGTCACTTCATAATCTTGGGTTTGGGTTTGAAGATGTGACAGATGTATTGCTTACACATCTGCATTTCGACCATTGTGGCGGAGCTATCAAAAGAGAAGGTGATAAACTGCTGCCGGCTTTCAATAGAGCTACTTATTGGAGTAATGCTAAACACTGGGAATGGGCGACAAAACCGAATGATAGAGAGAAAGCCTCTTTTCTGAAAGAAAATATATTGCCTATTCAGGAAAGCGGACAATTGAGATTTGCCCAAGATGGTAGCAATGAACTCCATCCACATATCACTTTGCCAACAGCCTGTGGTCATACCGAAAGCATGTTTACGCCAATCATTGAATGTAATGGTAAGAAAATAATGTATTGTGCTGATTTATTTCCAAGTATGGCACATCTTCCTTTGCCTTATGTAATGGCTTATGATACGCGTCCACTGCTCACCTTAGAGGAGAAAAAAACAGTGCTGGAAGAGGCAATTGCTAATGACTATTATTTGTTTTTTGAACACGATAGGGATAAGGAATGTTGTAGCCTGAAACAGACTGATCGGGGAGTGAGGCACAATGAGGTATTTAAACTAAACGAGGTGTTTTAAAACTTCACCGAATCGGATATATTTGCCGTCCGTTTTAAAGGCGATAGAAAATAACCTCAGGTAAAACGTTTCATTGCATAGCGGTAAGGTCGGGGAAAGTGGCACCTCGAAATAGGTTCTTTAAAATAAATAAAAGGCGAGGTAGCTCAGCTGGTTAGAGCGTCCCGCTGCATAGCGGGAAGGTCGGGGAAAGTGGCACCTCGAAATAGGTTCTTTAAAATAAATAAAAGGCGAGGTAGCTCAGCTGGTTAGAGCGT
>CAZQYO010000206.1:0-3854 GCA_964597415.1 uncultured Chitinophaga sp. | reverse complement strand
CCGCAATGCGGGATTTTCAATATGCCCTTTTATGTTTACATACTCTATTCAGCTACTGCGGACAAATATTACGTTGGACAAACCGATCATTTGGAGCGAAGATTAAATGAGCACAATAGCGGGCAAACCAGATATACTTCTCAGAACGCATCCGATTGGGAACTGGCATATTCCGAAGATTACAATACCCGATCAGCAGCGATGAAACGAGAGAAAGAGATAAAGTCAAAAAAAAGCCGAAGGTATATTGAGTGGTTAATCCGCTCAGCAGGTTAGAGCGTCCCGCTGCATAGCGGGAAGGTCGGGGATTCGAGTTCCCCTCTCGCTACATTTTCCCGCAATGCGGGATTTTCAATATGCCCTTTTATGTTTACATACTCTATTCAGCTACTGCGGACAAATATTACGTTGGACAAACCGATCATTTGGAGCGAAGACTTATCTCTTCCCGAAATAGTTTGTGACCGCGAAACAAGTATAAGTTACAGCCGATCAAATGAAGGAATTAGAACTTAATTCTTGAAGCACAAATACATGGTGTAGTTGGCCGCGATACTCACCCTAAAATGGCATCCTGCTTAATTGCATTTACGGCTTATCTAAATGAATCTTTGCTTGATTTCTTGCGAAGCCTATTAATGAAAACAATAGGTCACAAACTCGCGGAGTGAAAGAGCGAATGCAAATCTTAGAGATGCCACAGCCGAGCTTTAAAAAGCTAATTCGATAAAGAGGAATCGAAAAGAGAGGAACGGGATAGACTTTTTGAAAAGTCACCAAGAAAAGTGTATCGAGAGAAAACAAAAGGTAAGCAAGTTTGTTACCTTCTCATTACAGCCCTACTCTATTAGAAAGTAATTCTAAGTTTTTATTCAGTTAACCTTCAAAATTCAAACAAAATGAAAAGTATAAAAAGATCAGCTTTTGCATTGGGTGTTGTATTATGCTCAATTGCTTATTTGTCACCGGTATTTGGACAAGAATCACCAACTCTTACTGACCCTGAGATTGCCTCTGTAGCAGTAGTGGCTAATCAAAATGATATTGACTTCGCTAAAATAGCGAAACAGAAATCACACGATAAGCAAATTTTGGAATTTGCCAATACAATGATTACTGACCATCAGTCCGTTATTGATTTGGCTGTAGCATTGGTAACTAAGCTACATGTGACCCCCGAAGATAATGCAGTAAGCAAGCAATTGCTTTCCGATGCAGCAAAAACAAAGAAAATGCTCAATTCAAAATCGGCAAAAGACTTTAACAAAGCCTATGTTGATAATGAAGTGGCGTATCACAAATCTGTGATTGCAGCAGTTAAAACATTATTGATACCTCAATCTAAAAATAGTGAGTTAAAAGCATTGCTTCAAAAGGTGGTGCCCATTCTTGAGGCGCATTTAGCACATGCCGAAATGGTTCAAAAGCAAATTAAATAAGAGATGAAGGCATTCCTGTCCATTAAAATCGGTATCTTCTTTATTGTTGCTGCGACAGCATTAGTAGCATGTAACAACAGCCAAAAGAGCCATAACCCACAGAGCTACGTTGTTGAAATTGAGAACATGCAATTTCGACCCGATACAATCTCAGTACATAAAGGGGATACCGTCACATGGATTAATAACGATATTGTAGCACATAATGTAACTCAAAGAGAGGCTACATGGGCTTCACCAACCTTACCTTCCGGAGCTACTTGGCAAAAGGTAATCAATAAAAGTGACTCGTATTATTGCAGCATTCATATTAATATGAAGGGAGAGATAGTCGTAGAGTAAATAGAATGGAACAGGTGCGGTTTGCCTGAAAATGAAGATAATTGATGAGAGAAGCCATACAGTATTCGGATTCAGAGATTATACAAAAGGTTTTAAACGGAGAACCCAAATTGTATGAGTTATTGATTCGGAGATATAATCCCTACTTATATAAGATAGGAAGGTCTCACGGTTATAATCACGAAGACACACAAGACCTGATGCAAGATACCTATGTGGGTGCTTTTATTGGCTTATCCAAGTTTGCTGATCGTTCCTCCTTCAAGACGTGGTTAGTTAAGATAATGTGCAATAACTGTTTTCGAAAACGACAAAAGTGGAGCTTTAAGAATATTATCAGTTCTGAAATAAATGAACGGTCAACACCTGTTTTTTCTGATAATAGACGATTAGAAACCAATGAGACAGTTATGAATAGAGAATTAAATTCTGTCATAGAAAATGCGTTGTTACAAATACCCATCGGGTATCGCATGGTTTTTACTTTACAGGAGATAAACGGACTAAAGGGGAAAGAGGTAGCTGAGGCATTAAACATCAGTGAGGCAAACGTAAAAGTAAGATTAAACCGGGCGAAAGCGATGTTGCGCAAAGAAGTGGCGAAATCCTATTCACCAGAAGATATTTTTGAATTCAACCTGATTTATTGTGATGTGATGGTAGAGAGAGTAATGAACAAAATAAGACAGCTGGGACTATGAGCCATAATCTCACTATTATTGCAGGGATTGGTGATTCCGCTATGGCTATCTTCTCCGAACCGATTAACTGTAAAGGAAGGCTTTGTTTAAATCCCAATATTAGCTTCAAAAGAATACAAAGGTAAACTCCTAAATTATTGTAGTATGAAAGCAAGATTAAATTATCACACGGTTGACCCCGAAGCGCTAAAGGCAATGTTGGGGCTTGAAAAATACGCAGCAAACTCCGGTTTAGAACACTCTTTATACGAGTTAGTAAAAACAAGAGCTTCTCAAATAAATGGATGTGCCTATTGTTTGGATATGCACACTAAAGATGCCCGAAAGGCCGGTGAGACGGAGCAGCGCTTATATGCACTTAGTGCATGGAAGGAAACTCCTTTCTACAGCGAGCGGGAGCGTGCTGCATTGGCATGGACAGAAGCGCTTACTTTAATTGCTGAGAATGAGATACCGGACTCGCTGTATGAAGCCACTTGCAAATATTTTAGTGAAAAGGAAATGCTGGCTTTAACGATTGCCATTGTCACTATAAATGGATGGAATCGTTTGGCCATTGCATTTCGTTCGGTGCCCGGTAGTTACCAACCCTGACATCAGGATGATTTAAATTAATTCCCGCCTAACCTATGATAATAGCCACCTTCGGTTTTGCTGCGTGGCTTGTCCTATTTGTCTTTGTCTATGCGAAATAGAAGAGGAAATTAAGATCCATATTTTTTTGTGAAAAAAATTAAACAAGTGGTTCTCCATTTTGTTATAGAGTCGTTTTAGTTATGGGAGAGTGAAGTTACAATGATGTACATTCAATATGGTGCGGTGCATAATATCGTTAAAACAAGTCGTCATAATTATTTTTATTTGCCCCTAATTAGATTCGGAAGAGGGGATATTACATCCTTTCTTGCGGATTTTTCAAAGTGATGGATATTCAAGAATCCCCGTAAAAGATAGTATGAAAGCTTAACCGCCAACAATTCTCGCCTAAACGTTTTTTGACGAGATGCGTTATTCCTTTAAATTCATAACGGGGGCTATTTGTAAAGAGCAGGAAAAAAAAGAGCAAGAGATTTGGGATTTGACTTTCTCACTGAAAAAGAAAAAATGATTTGTCCTTATAAAATTTTAAACAGCACAACGCTTTCGTATTTAGAAAGTGTATTCATAACCATTTACCAACCATAAATCACATTTATTATGCAGCAACATTCGATACTATTACTGTTTTTAATACTGGCGGTCATGGCAGCCATCGTGTTTATTTACATTTATTTATCCTCCAAAAGTGTTGACCTGGCTCAACAGGGAATGACCAATCCCTTAAAAAAGCGATTTTGGTTCTTACTCATTCTGTTTGTTATACTGGCCATAT
>CAZQYO010000205.1:0-5632 GCA_964597415.1 uncultured Chitinophaga sp. | reverse complement strand
TTTATTATGTTGACTACTTCTTTCTTCCTCATTATTATCATTTGTCTGTTGGTAAGCAGTTACGGCTCCATGATCGGATTTGGCGGAGGCGTATTCATTGTTCCCATTCTCGTTGCCTTCTTCGATTACTCTCTAAAAACGGCAGTAGGCTCGGTCATGCTGGCGCTTATTCCTTCTTCTATGCTCTCTACCTACTACAACGGCTTGAGCGGAAACACCAACTACAAAATGGGCATACTTCTCGAAGTGCCCACAGTAGTAGGAACAGTGCTCGGCTCCATGCTGCTGGCCTTTTTGCCCATAAAACCACTCGAGTTCATTTTCGGAGTCATCTTAATTCTTCTGGGCTTGTCATTCATGCTCCCCAAACGCAAAAAGAACAACCGCGAAGACGATTGGATGACGCGGCTCAATAAAATTCCTCCGGTGTTTATCATTAAGACCCGCAAGCATTACTCTGCCTCTCGCGCCAGCTTGTGGCTGGCCATTCTCTTCGGAAGTTTTTCGGGGATTATTGCCGGACTTTTTGGGGTGGGCGGAGGTTTTCTCAAAACTCCCATCATGGTCAAGGTGTTCAAAATCCCGGCTAAGATAGCCTCGTCCACGGCTCTCTTTATGATTGTGATTACCAGTACCACCGGCACCATCAGCCACTATTTGCTCGGGCATGTGTATCTGAACGAAAGTCTGCCCGTAGTCATCGGTTTTGTGGGAGGAGCTTATGTGGGCAAACACATTCACACCAACATCAGCCCTACCACTTTAGAGAAAGCAATTGGCTTAGGGCTAATAGTAGCGGCCTTGATTATGATAGTGAATTTGACCTTTCACTAAACTCCTCCCCTCTTATCGCTTGCCAAGTTCATCCGCCAATTATTTTTCAGGTGCAGCCTTCGCCATCCGCAATTCATATTAATTTGCAATCGGCTACTAAGAGTTGTTGGTGAAAACACCTAACCAATGGCTTTGCAGAAGCAGCCGCACTATCAGAATGACTTAGTCTGTAATTCGCGTAGGGTCGTGAAAGACAGAACCTACGGAGAAGAAAATAACGAGCACGCGCAAATGCTCTTGTCAGTTGCGATTCGAGTGAAATAATTTCCACCTTTGCGATCTAAAACAAAGAAAATGGGGAATGTAGAAATAAAAGTATTGACAGAGGCTTATGACATGGCAGTAGGTTTAGTGCGCTACTACACCGGCAAACTAAAAGATGCAGACCCCTACAAACAATGGGAGGTAAACGGCCATCGGCTGAACAGCATTGTCTGGATCAATGCCCACCTTTGCTGGAGCGAGGACTTTTTACTGCTGCAAGCACTCGGAGCACCATCTACTCCAATAAACTGGTTAGAACATTACCACCTTGGTAGCAATGGAAGTTTGCACGAAACTTCGCTTCCTATTAAAACAGTTTTGGAAAGTCGGAAAATCATACATGCCGCAGCTTTAGCTCATCTGAATACGCTGACTGATGAAGATTTAAAGAAGGACAATGCTTTCGATATTCAGTTTGACGACAATAAAAGTTTCAAGAATATCCTCATTCACGCTATCCGTCACGAAGGCTCACATGCCGGGCAATTAGGCTGGTTGTGTAAAATCAACGGACTGGCAACCATTTAAACATGCGCCCTCTATCGCAGTTTGATAGATACCCTACCTGCTTTTTATGCACTTAATGGTTCAATCATCTCAGATTATCTATTCGAAATTCGTTATACATTATTTTTATCGGCTACGAAGGAGTGGTGGGTGGAAACACGCAACAACGGCTGTGCAGGTGCAGTCGCACTATCAGAATGACTTAGTCTGTAATTCGCGTAGGGTCGTGTAAGACAGCTCCTACGGAAAAGAAAATACCTTCCTTCACCGCCTACCACTTCTACATCTTCACCCATCTTTTCATTGCGATGCCGGCTTGGGTTTTTATTTCGGCTATGTAGGCTCCTTTAGGCAGGGTGCTGATGTCTATACTCTTTGCTTGCAGTGACGGAACTTGCAGTACCAAGCTACCCATGCTGTTGTAAATAGTTACTTCACTTACCGCGATACCCTCCGTTTCGATAAACAGTTGGTTGCTGGCGGGGTTGGGGTATAGGTTCAGGGCTATCGCATTTTCAGTTTCTTGTATGCCTGTGGTGGCATCTAATTTTACTATCCAATCATCAAAGCCTCCATGATTCTCTGTCAAATCATCATCGTCAGATCTTGAATAACCGGCTACGGCATAGCCGCCATCAGTGGTTTGAATAATGGAGCGGGCATAGTCATCATCACTGCCACCCAGCGATTTTTGCCATTGGATGGAACCGGCACTGTTTAATTTTATCAGCCAGACATCTTCCCCTCCATGATTACCGGTAATATCTCCACCGGTAGAAATGGAATAGCCGGCCACCGAATAGCCGCCATCGGTGGTCTGGGCAATAGAATAAGCTACCTCGTTATCGCTGCCACCGAGAGATTTTTGCCACTGGAGGGTGCCGCTACTATTTAGTTTGACCACCCAATAATCAAAGCCCCCATGATTGCCGGTAATATTTCCATTGTAAGAACTTGACGCACCCGCAACGGCATATCCGCCATCGGAGGTTTGGATAATCGAATACGCTAAGTCGTTACCGGTACCTTGCAATAGTTTTTGCCATTCTATAGCTCCTGCGTTGTCTAATTTCACGATCCAATAGTCGTAGCCTCCGAGATTATTCCCCACATCGCCACCGGTAGAATTGGAATACCCTGCCACCGCATAGCCGCCCTCGGTAGTCTGGATAATTGAATACGCATAATCATCGCCACTGCCGCCTAAAGATTTTTGCCATTGTATGGCTCCTGCATTGTCTAACTTCACTATCCAATAATCATAGCCGCCATGATGGTCCGTTACATCGCTATCGGCAGAACTGGATCTGCCGGCAACTGCATAACCGCCATCGGTAGTTTGAACAATAGAGTAGGCTAAATCGTCTCCGCTTCCTCCTAATGATTTTTGCCATTCTATAGCTCCTGCGCTATTCAGTTTCACTATCCAATAATCAGAGCCGCCATGATTACCGGTTACATCGAAATTGTCAGAATTGGAAGTGCCCGCAACGGCATAGCCGCCATCGGTGGTTTGGATAATAGAGTAAGCTAAGTCATCTCCACCTCCACCCAGCGACTTTTGCCATTGCATGGTTCCGCTGCTGTTCAGTTTCAGCACCCAATAATCAACCCCGCCATGATTGCCGACCACATCGCTATCGGTAGATTCTGAATGACCGGCTATGGCATAGCCTCCATCGGTGGTTTGAACAATAGAGTTGGCATATTCATCATTGGTACCTCCGAATGATTTTTGCCATTGAATACTTGGGGCTTGCGATAGAGCAGAGAGGGCTGCGATAAGACAGCCAAAAAAGAGAAGAATTGATTTCATAACTGTAATTTTTTGGGAAAATAAATAAAAATGGATTCATCCTGATAATGGTTGTAATGTTTACTCCGGGTTTTAAAGCACCGATGCCATTGTTGCGTAGCCGGTTGTGAATAAAAAATGAATAGCGGACTGGGAAGAATAGCGAATGGAACCATTAAGGGCATTAAGAACAGGAAGGGGGCTTATGATCTTTGACGATAATACTTACAGCATCAACCTTAATAGAATAGGTTTGTCTATATACATACCCCTCTTATGCACCTTATGGAAATGTATCAGGAACCACTGCACGGTTTTATGATAAGGTTTATAAGGGAGATTGGGGAAGGACTTTATTCTACTAAGGTTTTGGGATGGAAGTGCCTCCGCATAACTGTTATTGTGTGTTTCAACTCTGCGTAGTCAATTAGATCTTGCTCTGAAACAGCATAAGGGCGGCACCTCCGGTGCGCGTTTCTCTCATTTATTTCCATGCTACAAACAGACGACCCCGATGGGGTGAATACAAATTGGTTTTTGCTCTGGAGGAGCATGCTGTTTGTAGAAATAATGTTAAGACGAAACGGTGCGCACCAGAGGTGCCGCCTGTTGCGTGTTTTCACGAACAACTTTGCGTAACCGAAAAAATAATGAATAGCGAATGACGAATTTGAGATGATTGACCCATTAAGGGCATTAAGAACATTACGGATTGAAACATTGCATAGCCATTGACTTCTATCGCCATCAAAGTATTGCTTTCGTCTTTGGTGTTTTTATAGTACTCATCGGTATAAATACAGAACGAAAGGTTACTTCAACATTTGTTCTGATGGATGGTAATGGAAAATGTTTCGCAATGTCAAACTTGTTTTATGGGTCGTTGGAAAAAGCACTGAATGGAGCAAAAGAATAGCAGATGGCCAATTGCGAATTGAACCATTAAGGCATTTAGAGCATTGAGAAAATTGCCGATTGCGAGTTGAATTGCGTAGCCGAAAAAATAATGAATAGCGAATGACGAACGGAAACTTGGAGAAAAGGTCTTGTTCGCAAAATGCGCTACAGCACGAACGCCCGTGGGAGAGTGATATGCCGAAGGTGGGAGCAGTAAGGCGCCAAGTATTTTTAATTTCCTTTTTTGTGTTGTCTTGATTTATGCGAGAGATAATACCGCATTTTTGCAGCAGGATAAGTAAGTTAGCGGCACACAGCGCAAACTATACACCGACCAACCGCAGAATGAAACTCAGCCAACTCTTCAACGATTTTTTTGACAGCGAGAAAGCGGGTGGCCTTATTTTGGTTTTCGTGACTCTTCTTTCGCTCTCGCTGGCCAACTCGCCTTGGCAAAGGGGGTATATTGATTTTTGGAGTTTAGACTTGGGGGGCATCAGTCTTGTTCATTTGATTAATGACGGATTAATGACGGTCTTTTTCCTGCTCATAGGTTTGGAGTTGGAGCGGGAAATGTATAGCGGTGAGCTATCGGATTTAAAGAATGCGGCTTTGCCAATGTTTGGCGCGATAGGCGGTATAGTGGTTCCCTCTGCGCTGTTTCTGTGGTTCAACTTAGGCACCGATACGCAAGCGGGGGCGGGAATACCCATGGCGACAGATATAGCTTTTGCGATTGGTATTTTGTCTCTTTTGGGGAAGCGCGTGCCGCCTTCTTTAAAAATATTTTTAACTGCCTTGGCCGTCATGGACGACTTGGGGGCAATTCTCGTGATTGCCGTTTTCTATACTACTTCGATAGTCTTTGTCAATTTATTGATTGCGGTGGGCATTTTTTGTTTTTTGCTTTTTTTAAACCGATGGAAAGTTCGTCACCTGTTTCCCTATTTAATTGGCGGAATAGTGATGTGGTATTTTATGTTGCACTCGGGTATTCACGCGACCATCACAGGCGTGCTGTTAGCTTATGCCATTCCGTTTGGCAAAGGCGGAGAGAAATCGCCTTCGTATAAGCTGCAACATTTTCTGCACCGGCCGGTGGCTTTTTTTATTCTGCCACTGTTTGCCATGGCCAACACTTGCATTGCTATCGGGCAAGGGTGGCAGAGCGGCTTAGCTCACTCGAACAGTATTGGAATTATGGCGGGGTTGGTTATCGGAAAACCCTTGGGCATTTGGCTCTTTTCATTTATCGGGGTGGGCTTGGGGCTTTGCACTTTGCCATCGGACTTGAGGTGGAGGGAGAGATGGTGTTGGGGGTCGTCTATCAACCTG
>CAZQYO010000204.1:0-5649 GCA_964597415.1 uncultured Chitinophaga sp. | reverse complement strand
TGAGTATGATCTTGCACCGCATCGGTTTGTAATGCTCCGGTGAGTGCCCCACCCGATGCCACATTAGATGCACCACCGGCAGCGCGGATAAATTCTCCATTGTCAATATCCGTAGCCACCCATTGTGTGCAGGGGTAAATAGTGTTCGGGTCAGAAGCATTGAACCACTGTATATAGGTGGCACCAATTGGCGGGGTATTCACATTTTGCCAGCAACTTCCCGTAAATACTTCTATGCTGCCAAGTGTGCTGTTAAAGCGCATGGCACCAACAGGCGGAGAAGCCGGTCTCTGTGCAGTAGTTCCCGAAGGGATTCCGATGGCATCAGTGGTATTCATCTGTGGTATTTAAGCCTACGTTATTCCCGTTTTGATAGAGAACCGAGTTACAAATATTTGAAGAGCCGGTAAACATAGTCACATAGCCCGTTGCCGCATTGGCACAGATGGTTCCCGGACCGGTTGCACCTGTTGCCCCCGTAACTCCTTGCAAGCCCTGAGAGCCGGTAGCCCCGGTAGCTCCGGTGGCTCCTGTCATTCCCTGCGCTCCGGTAGTGCCTTGCGGTCCCGTGGGGCCGGTAGCACTGCAAAGAGAGTTCCATAATCCGTTGTAATAATAGTAGCAACCTACGGTTACATCGAACACCAAAAGGCCGGGAGCAGGCGAAACAATAGCCGTGCGCTGAACGGTGCTTAACCGCGGGGCAAGAAATCCCTTGTCCGTAGAAGTCAAATCAAGAATGGAAGTAGGGTCGGGAGTGGGAGTTCCTATCCCAATATTATTCTGTGCAAAAAAGAGCTGCCAAAGTAGCAAGAGGGAAGCAAGTAGGAAGAGTCTTTTCATGTTTAAAGATTGTAAACGAATGTAGCGTTTTACGAAAAAAGAAAGCAAATATTAACGGTGGGAATGGCTGCGGAATGACGAGGCATTACCCCTATTAATTTTATTTTGCAATGAGCCGCTAAGTCAAATATGCCAGAGCTTTTTCTTTCCCATCAAACTCTACTTCTATGTGTTCCTGAAGGGTAGTGGAAAGAGACAAGCCTACGAAATCAGCCGTTACGGGGAACAATTTATGCTGCCGATCTACCAATACCGCAGCTTGCACCTTTTTGGGAGAGAAATCCATGATAGGCTTAAGCGCATAATATAGTGTTTTGCCGGTGTTGGCTACATCATCAATGACTATCACCGTTTTATTGTCAAGAGTAGTTTTACCGGCTTCTAATTTAATTTCCGATTGAAGAGGTTGATGCTTATCCAAAGTCAGTCCGACTAAGCTGACTTTTATACCATCAATTTTATCAATTTCCTTCTTCAACCTTTCGGCATAAGCAAAACCATTCGGACGGATACCTACTAATACCAGTTCCTTTTCATCGTAGTTCTGTTCCACAATCTGATAAGCAATACGAGTTGTTTTCTGCTGAATATCCTCGTTAGTCAATATCTGTACCCTCTTCATATCCTTTCGCTTTTTATTCTACCACTAATTTCCCACCGCTATACGTTTTGCTACCCGTGAGCAATACATAATAATAAATGCCGGCAGACAGGCGACTGCGGCTATAAAGGTAATGTGTTGCTTTATTATTCACGGCAATTACATCTACCACTTCTCCCAATTGATTTATTATATGTATTTCGCTTTTAGCCGGAAGAGAGCCGTCACTCTTTAGCACAAAAGTAGTTTGCCCTCTAAAAGGATTGGGCACTGCCTGAATGCCTATAGCCTCCTTTCCAATACTATTAATTCCTGTGAAATAACAAGAGCCGTCATCTACATTCGCCAACAAATTATAATTGAGGGCTGCGGTGTCGGTACAGCCATATACTTTAGCTATGCAGCCTCCTGTATCCACCGTGGCCAAAGAATTGTAGTTGAGGCATGAAGTATCCTTTGCCCCATACACCAAACAGTTGGCACGGGTTAAAGCCGCAAAGGCATTTACTTTGCCGTAGCCATATTCGGCATTTGGTGTGGCTCCTGTGAAACTGTCACTCACGGCTGTGCAAATAAGTGCTTGTTTGATTTCATCGTAAGTTGCGGTGGGTCGCTTTTGCAAATACAGAGCAGCTATACCGGTTACTATAGGAGCCGACATGGAAGTACCACCATTGCGAATATGCTTCTGAGTGATATATACCTTGACCCGGTTAGAAGGAGAAGTAAGCCCCGCGATGAAATTAGCATCACCGGTGCATATCGTAGTGCTGCCGGTGGCCATCACATCCGGCTTCATGCGCCCATCGCGTGTAGGGCCTAAACTGGAAGTAACAAATCTTTTCCCTACAATTTCATTGTAAGGCGAAGCGAGTAAATCCACATAATTCCCATCGCGATCTAAATATCCGGCACGGTTAGAGTAGTTGCCTACGGTAATTACTTTATCGCTGTTCTGCCATGAACTCACCATTGTTTTTAATGTATCGGGATGGCGATAGTTGCTGTATTGAATATAGATGTAAGGATTAGAAGTATCTCCGGTAGCAATGTAATCAGTCATATCTGCACTGCCCATTAAAGCACTGCTGCTCCACAAATCAAAACGGCCGCTTCCTTTCATTTGTAATCGCCAAAGATTGGTTGAGTTGTTTGTGTTCACTAAAAATTCGACATGGTAGCGCCCCTCATCTAAAGTCGCCTGCATACTAATCTGCCCAAGTAATGTCCCTCCCAGAAATAAGTTGCGACTAATAACAATGCCCGTACCCGGAGGAGGGTTAAAATTTACCGGCACATTGAAATACTCAATGCGTCCTAAATCTGCACCCAGTGCATCATTACAACCCACCGTAAAATAGGCTTGATTGAAGTTGGCGGTGTCGGCCCAAAGATCAAAATAGACCTCCTGATAAGTAGTGTTGTATTTAAAGAAAGTATAAGTAGAATCAGGAGTGATGTTATAGGAAAGATGATGAGCAATATTCCCTCCATTTCCTGCGGCTGCCACTAATGCCCGGCCATTGCGCTGGTCTAATAGGTCTTCTATCATTTGCGTAGCCAAGTCGCGTCCGTCATGCGAGCCATAGTAAGTACCCACCGAAGTATTAATAACACAGGGTTTTCCAATAGCATCCGCCTTTTTGAAAATATAGTCCACCGCATCAGCCACGTTTGCCAAAAAGTTATCATCGTTCTTCACTTTCACTGCAATGATTTCCGATTCCGGAGCTACCCCCGTCAGTTGGTTTTCGTAGGGAGTCCCCTGCGTAGAGTAGCTGTTGCCGGCAGCAATACCGGCTACACAAGTACCGTGTCCGTAATCATTGGCGGGCGGCACGTGTGTGCAATTACCATTGTTGATATCTAACCAACTCCATTGGTTGCCGTAACTGTAAGGAAGAGGGGAATTAGAGCCGCTGGCATCCTGATCCCATATATACCGGATACGGGTGCTGTTGTCATCCGGATGAATAAAATCCTGATGTTGCCAGTAAATACCGCCATCAATAATTCCCACTATCACTCCTTTGCCTTTAAGGCTATCGGTCAGCGGAGCAAAACCTCTTTGAATGCTATCAATATTATTTCGCAGGCGGGCAGTATCCATCAGCAAGGTTCCCTTCCCTTGCGTATTTTCTATTTTCAAAATAGCCTTTTCAGCGGCAAATGCTTCTAAGTTGATTTCAGGAATTTCTATGGAAGATACCTGTCCATAACCCGACTTGTATCGTCCTCCCCATTTTTCTGTCAGTTGTCTCACGGCATTCAACTCACCCTTTACCAACAAAGAAATAGTAGTAGCACGGGATTCCCCCTCACGAATGCTGTTCCATAACCGCAAATCTAATTTGGTGGCTATCTGCGAAAAGCCGACAGTGCAACCCACTGTAACAAATAATACGGAAAGAATAAATTTACTCATACACTAACTGTTTTTTATCAAATACAAGTTTAGACCAAATCCGCTCAAACCTATTCACACAAATTATAGCTAAACAGAAAGGTGAACTAAAATCAGAACTATCCCAAAGTTGGGAAAAAAAGCCCTTTGTAAATTGAGTTTGCAACAACTTTCAAAACAATGGGACTTTTCCGAAGGACTAAAAATAACAGCAAGCCACTACTTCGCCAAATTATTGATTTAATACCTCGCCCTCCTGCTGCAACGCAGCATTGCTAAGTTTCATGCCGACAAATTTTGCAGCCGGTATAAAACGTATCACCACTTGATATCTCAAATGTTCGGACAGATGAACAAATGCTTTACGCTCAAAGATATTTCAGCAGGTATAGGTGTGAGCGAAACCTTTATTCGCAATATGGGTTTGCAACAAAGCCCTGCCCGCTTTACAATGAGCGATGGCAACAAAAAGCGCAACTGGCAGGTGTTCGATCATCTGTATCACAGTTTGTTAGCGCATTACGGTCGGGTGTTGGCTAACAAGCACCACGTTCATGTAATTGACGAAATAAAGCACAAAATGGTTCGCATCAACGACAGCACCACCATTAGCTTGTGCCTGAATTTATTTGATTGGGCAAAGTTTCGGACAGCTAAAGGAGGCATTAAAATCCATACCGGATGGGATGATACGCTGATGATACCCGATGTCATCAACATCACACCGGCTGCCGTTCACGACAGCAAAGGATTTACGCAACGCATCTACGAAGCAGGAACCATTATCGTAGAAGATAAGGGGTATTATGATTTTGAACTAATGAAAACCCGAACGGAAGCGGACAATTACTTTGTTACCCGAACCAAAGACAACACACTTTATGAAGTGGTGAAAGAGCGCGAACAACCCGATGATAAAGAGTTGAACATTCTTTGCAACCAGGAAATTTTGCTCACCGGCACACAAGCTACCAAATCGGGTATTGAAAAGTATGCCATGCGAAGAGTAGCGGTGTATGACCCGGAGAAAGACCGCACTATCGAACTCATTACTAATAATTTTGACTGAGCGCAAACACGATCAGTGAGCTTTACAAACGCAGATGGCAAATAGAAATCTTTTTCAAAACGCTCAAGCAAAATCTTCAGGTAAAAACATTCACCGGTACCAGCGAAAACGCAGTGAAGTCACAAATCTATATCGCGCTCATCTGTTATCTGCTTATAGAACTACTTCGTAGAAATACCTGCAAAGCCAGTCATGCCTTTTCCAACTTTACCGGAAAAATAAGAATCTGCATCTGCCACTATCTGAGTTTAGATTATGTCTGCAATCAAATCTGTCAAGGAGCGAAAGTTATCTCATTAAAACCGCCCAACTTATTTTCAGATAAAAAATCACCGCCCCTCACGTCTGCATTGAGTTTGACTATCCCTTTTCAATAACTTTTGAAAAAGTTCGGATGGCAATGAACTAAAATCTTTACAGCCGTAATTTATTCAATAAAGTGGAAAAGATATGAGAGTTGCGGTGTTCATAAATGTATTAAAAATGTATTTTCGCCCAACTCACATAATAGCTATGGTTACCTACTTTCAAATAGTTCTTTTCATTGTTCTTGTCGTTGTGGCGGCAGTAATTGCTTACAAAGGTTATTACAGGGTGTATAAAAACGTTATGCTCGGGAAGGCAGAGGATTTATCCGATCAGCCGGCTGCGCGATGGAAGAACATGCTGTTGGTGGCTTTTGGTCAAAAGAAGATGTTCAAATATCTGACACCGGCAATACTTCACCTCATG
>CAZQYO010000203.1:0-5703 GCA_964597415.1 uncultured Chitinophaga sp. | reverse complement strand
GAGCCGACTTCTTCGGCAAAAGCATTTACGTAGGGATTGACGTTCACTTAAAAAGAGTGCATTGCCGCGCAGGAGTTTCTCTTTCGTTTGACAATTACGCGCTTCGTTGACAGGTAAAGAAAGTATCCGCTTTAATTATTTCGTGATGTCCACTGGTGGACATCAGTAAAGCAGCCGCTAACAAGGGTAGCCGTTGCACAACTCTTTTGTAAAAACCGATTTAGAAAACAGAAACCGACCTAAGGAGTCGGTTTCTGTTTTTAGCATAAGAAAGTGTATGGGTGTTGTGGTGAGTGGTAAAAAATAAAAAAACTCCTATCGAAACAGATTTTACTCTGCTGCGATTGGAGTTTACTTTCCTTCCTCTCATTTCCAATTCCTCAGGTCCTCTTTACGTTTCGTTAGGAAGTGTGATTCCACCTCCATTTTGAGAGCTCCCGCATACGATGCAGGCTACCCCGGGCAAACGCTGATACAAGATGAGGATTCCCCTTTTACTGCCTCTCTTTTTGCCACTTTGTTTTTCATTTCAGGATATTTAGTGCGTTGATGTAATTAAGATAATACCATCTTAAAAAAAGCGCAAGGGGTAAACCGATATTTTTTCAAAAAAAGTGTAACAAACACGGAACCTTGTCCGTAGGCACCCTCTTAGCCTTTACTCATTTCGGTAAAATACCGATAGAAATACGGGATGGTTTCTATTCCCTTGTAGTAATTGAAAAGCCCAAACTTTTCGTTGGGGGAGTGAATGGCATCGCTGTCTAAGCCAAAGCCCAACAACACCGACTTCACCCCTAATACCTTTTCAAACATAGTGACAATAGGAATGCTGCCTCCCGTGCGCAACGGAATAGGAGTTTTGCCAAACGTAGCCTCCATCGCTTTAGAGGCAGCCTTATAAGCAATAGAGTCGGTAGGTGTGACAGCAGCTTCGCCCCCGTGATGAGGTATCACCTTTACCGTGACCGAAGGAGGGGCTATTTTATTGAAATGCTCGGTAAATAGTTTTCGGATGGTTTCGCTGTTTTGGTTAGGCACTAAGCGCATAGATATTTTTGCATAGGCTTTGGACGGCAGCACGGTTTTAGCTCCTTTCCCAATATAGCCTCCCCAAATACCATTTACATCTAAGGTAGGGCGAATAGAAGTGCGCTCTAAAGTAGTATACCCCTTCTCTCCCATCACTTCCTTGATTTCTAAATGCTGCTTATATTCTGCCAAATTAAAAGGAGCACGAGCCATTTGTTCGCGTTCTTCCTTAGACACCTCTTCCACTGCGTCATAAAAACCGGGGATAGTCACTCTACGGTCAGTGTCATGCAGCGAAGAAATCATATCACATAGAATGTTGATTGGGTTGGCTACTGCTCCCCCATACACCCCGCTGTGCAAGTCGCGGTTGGGGCCGGTTACTTCTACTTCGAGGTAGGTAAGTCCGCGCAAACCGGTGGTAATACTGGGGACATCATTCGCCAGCATAGAAGTATCTGAAATAAGCACAACATCCGCTTTTAATTGATCGCGGTTCTCTATAGCATAAGTTTCAAGATTTACAGAACCTACTTCTTCTTCGCCTTCTATCATAAACTTTACATTGCAAGGCAAGGCGTTATTTTTCACCATCATCTCAAATGCTTTCACGTGCATATACATCTGCCCCTTATCGTCACAAGAACCGCGGGCATACAAGTCGCCATTTTTCACTACCGGCTCAAAAGGTGGTGAATCCCAAAGTTCGTAAGGATCAGCCGGCTGCACATCGTAGTGCCCATACACAAGAATGGTTGGCAAGGAAGCATCTATAAATTTCTCTCCGTAAACAACCGGGTAGCCTTTGGTAGGGCAAACCTCAGCCTTGTCCACTCCGGCTTCGAGCAATCGTTGCTTCACCACCTCTGCGGTGCGCAGCACCTCTTTACTGAATTTCTCATCGGCACTTACCGAAGGTATTTTCAGCAAATCAATTAATTCATCAAGAAATCGGTCTTTATTGGCTTCGAGATAAGCGTTCAACTTTTCCATGCTTTAGTTCTATTTAAAATGAGGGAGCGAAAATAGAGAAAAG
The DNA here is from genome assembly GCA_964597415.1 of uncultured Chitinophaga sp. Lineage (GTDB taxonomy): Bacteria > Bacteroidota > Bacteroidia > Chitinophagales > LD1 > Bog-950. The sequence continues at coordinate 3,635 of CAZQYO010000203.1, read as the reverse complement.
AGGATTACCGCACATTTAGAAAGCACGAGCGGAAAGTTCCATTTTCCGTTTCAACTTTCTATTTCCTGTTCTATGGTAGAAACATTCGCAAGAGGTCATCACTTATTCGCACAAAAAAAAAGCCCTGCCTCGCGAGCAGAGCTGATTGTTTAACCCAAAATATCTTTATGTGAATGTAATTGTTGGCTTAGTGCAGGCGGCTATCGTGATTAATCTGCTTTTTAAATTCATTGCCGCCTTTGATTACATGAATGGCTTCTTTCCCGTTATTGGTAAATACGTTAGTGTGATCTACCGCAAATTCATCGGAAGCATACAGCGTAATTCCGTAAGCAGAGTTGGTTTGAATGTGATTGGAAGTGAAGTAATCCAATTTAGAACCTTCTGACAATAAAATACCGTCTGTATTGCTGGCAGTGACTTCGCTATTGCTGATTTCAGCACGAGCTACATTCTTGCCGGAACCAACTATTATATCTGCTTCGCCAAAACTGTTAGTACCGCCACCGTGCTCCACCTTGCAGTAAGCCAACACATTCTTAGCATTGTTGCTTAGAAGAGTAATCCCTTTCCACGCCCCTCTTTTTCCGGCTTTAGAAGTAAAATAAATCTCGTTAGCTTTCTCACCTATGGCAGTGAGCGACCCTTGCTCATTCACTTGAATACCGGCTCCATTTTCAAACATCAATGTGACTCCCGGCTTTATAGTGAGGGAAGCATTTACTTCTACATTATTCAGTATCAAATAATCCACTCCGTTCACCCGGTCTTCCAGCGTCAGATTTGAATTGATGGTGGTCATATCCAACACCTGCGCCTGACTTTCGTCCTTTCTAAAAGCATCCACATTGCTCAAAGGCGTATCTTCCTTTTGGCAAGAGTAAAGCATTAAACACGAAAGAGCTACCAGCGAGGTTTTGCTAAATACAGCGTTCCATTTCATCATCATTGTATATTGTTATAATCGGTTTTTACGGATGTATTTGGCAAAAAGTTACACCGGCCGTGTGCGGTAGTGGTATCACCTCTCTGCATAAAATACGTTAAGCCTTTCTTCTACCTTAATATTGCCCTTGTATCTTTACCTCGCATGAATACGAAGCTTGTCAAATTAATTATTGCCGCAATTACCATTGCTCTTTTCGGATTGGTTCTTATCCAGATGAATTGGATTAAGCAAAGCTATGCCGTGAAAGAAGAGCGATTTGACCAGGGCGTGTATCTGGCACTGAGTGACGTTGCACAGAGCTTAGAGCGAAGTGAGGCGGTGAACTATTTTGAAGTAGCCGGCTTAAATGATTTCGGCAGAAACATTAATAAGATGTATGACACGGTGCAAACCATTAAATCATACACTCCCAAGTTTACCCTCATAGATTCAGTGGGGCAACATGCCATGAAGTTTGGATTTAGCGATACCAGTGGCGGCTTTGTTTCCAAGTTTATCGGAAGCATTACCTACTTGCAGGAGCATGCATCAAAGTTGCACGAGTTTACCAAAGACAAAGACATGTTCCACAATGATATGGATCGGGAGCATCACATTATTGAAATGCAGTTTACCAAATACAACCGCATGTTTCAGGATTTGGCGATGCAGTTTATGCTCGATGATAAATGCCTACGCGATCGAATTGATTCTTCTGCCCTGCAAGCTATGTTGGTAGATGAATTTCGCAAAGAAGGGATCCAGACTCCGTTTGAGTTTGCGGTGTTCGACAATTGGTCTCCGGGAATGTTTACCGGAAACCTGAAAATAACCCGCGAGCAGGCAAAGGCTATCAACTATTACTCCATCCCTCTTTTTCCCAACGACCTGTATGAGAACTCCGGAATACTGATAGTAAACTTTCCCGGCAAGCGAAACTATATCTTCCAATCTATGTGGGTGATGCTGACCGCCACCATCGCTTTCATCTTTATCATTTTAGCCTCGTTTGGCGGCTCATTTTACATCATTTATCGCCAGAAAAAGTTAGACTTATTGAAAACGGATTTCATCAACAACATGACCCATGAATTTAAGACTCCGGTAGCTACTATCTCTTTGGCCAGCCAGATGTTGAAAAATGAAAAAGTAATAGGCAACCGAGAAAAGATTTTGAATTACTCTAACATTATTGATGAAGAGAACAAGCGATTGAGTGGTCACATCGAAAATGTGTTGCAAGTAGCTCAGTTAGATAAGGGAGATTTTAAAATGAAGATGGATACGGTTAATATCAACGATTTGCTGAATGACATTGGCGATTCGCTGGATTTAAGAGTGAAGAATGAACAAGGGGAACTGATTCGTCATCTCTCTGCCAAAAAGGATAAGGTAAAAGGCGATACCTTTCACCTGACCAATGTATTCTTTAATATTTTAGACAATGCCATCAAATACAAGAAGGAAGATCATTTGCGCATCACCATTTCCACCTCTAATACCGATAAAGGAATTACCGTCAGCATACGGGACGAAGGCATAGGTATCTCTAAAGAAAATCAGAAAAAGATTTTCGAAAAATTTTATCGCGTGCCCACCGGCAACATTCACAATGTAAAAGGTTTCGGACTGGGGCTGAGTTACGTGAAAGTGATTGTGGAGGCGCACGGAGGAACTCTCAGTGTGGACAGCGATTCGGGGAAAGGAAGCCGCTTCGACATATTTCTGCCGTTTACTTCTGTTAATAATTGATAAGCACATTGCATCACACTCAAACCATCGGTAGCTTTGAAATGTTAAATTGAGTATCTAAAAAACAAAACCACCATGTCCATTAAAAGAAAAATACTTTTAGTAGAAGATGATACCAACCTCGGTAACCTACTTCAAGATTCATTAGAAATTAAAAACTACGATGTTATTTTAAAGCGAAATGGCGAAGATGCCTTTAACGAGTTTAAAACGAACAAATTCGACATGTGCATTTTCGATGTGATGATGCCTAAAAAAGATGGCTTTACGCTCGCCAAAGATGTACGCAGAATGAACGCTCAGGTTCCCATTATTTTTCTGACGGCTAAAACGCTAAAAGAAGATACCATTGAAGGACTTAAACTGGGAGCCGATGATTACATGACGAAACCCTTTAGCATGGAAGAGCTGACGCTGCGAATGGAGAATATTTTCAAGCGTTTGCCAAAGGCTGAGATAAGTGCCCAAAACAAATTTAAAATTGGTCGCTTTGATTTTGACAACACACTCCGCATCTTAAAAATAGATGACCACGAAACGAAACTCACCACCAAAGAATCTGAACTTTTGAAAATGTTGGCCATTTACTTAGATCGGGTGTTAGAGCGCGAAGTAGCTTTGAATGCGGTTTGGGGAACCGACTCTTACTTTGCCGGCAGAAGCATGGATGTATATATTGCCAAGCTGCGCAAATACTTGAAAGAAGACCCCAAGGTGGAGATTCTAAACATACACGGCACCGGTTTTAAAATGATCGTGAAGTAATCTGCCAAAAGTTCTTTTTAAACGAATTGCCCCCCTTCCATCCCCTATCTTTCTTGGTATAGTTAAGATAAGACTTTCACAAAGGAGGAAGAGTGCATCGAACTATTTCATTCCCAACTTTTAGCGGCTATTTGTCAGCAGCCCTATCTTACCTTTCCTATCATTCCCATCCCTGATTTTTGGTGAGTAC
>CAZQYO010000202.1:0-5724 GCA_964597415.1 uncultured Chitinophaga sp. | reverse complement strand
CCCAAAGAATCGCGCCTGCCGCTGATGAACCGCTTCTTTAAAGTGGTGCAGAAAATAATCAACGATGGGGCTGATGGCATACAGCCAAAGACCGAGCACAAACTGAATATGAACCGTGATGACCGCGCTTAAGCGAGCCGCGTTATCCCACTTTGTAAAAGATTTTTTCTTTAGCCAACCTCTGTAAGCGCGAAACAATGCCCACAAAAGAGCCGCCAACACTAACCACCGGAACCAGGAGTGAATAATTAAGAGGTAGTAGTACATACCGATTTCAATATTACTTCCATTTGTTTTCCACTCCTACAATTTTATGCGCTTCGTCCACTTTGCGATTTATTTGCCCGGTGAGGATATGGTAGAACATCACAAAATCGGAGCCGAGACTATAGAGGGGATATTTGAAAGTGGCCGGTTTATTTTTCTCCACTACAAAATGGCCAAACCATGCAAAACCGTAACCGCACAAAGGAATAATAGCCAGCCACCAGGCTTTGCCGGTTAGCAGCAGGGCGATAAAGCAGCCGATGACTAATGAGGTGCCGATAAAATGCAACGCGCGATTGAACGGACGCGCATGTTCAGTGAGATAATAAGGATAGAAACTCCAAAAGCTATTGTATTCTCTTTCGCTACTCATGTCGGTCATATTTTAAGCCACAAAATAAACACTACTTTTCAATCCTCCTCTTCGGAAAATCTTTTGATGATCAGAAGATGGGTGGCAGTAATAAAAATAGCTTCTGTACCGTAAAAATAGCTTTCCACGCTCTTGGAAAGTCTTCGACACCGATAAAATACCTTCCAGAAGTCCAAAGAACCTCTGCGAATTTTCGTCCGGTCAATTTTTTCTTTCAAACAAGCACCGGCATCTTCCAAGCAATTGGAGTAGCCGGTTCCCGATGGTCAGGATAACTGTTGCATGGATAGCGATGATCACTTGCCACCGGGTTTGTGTTTCTTAGTGCCCTTTTGGATTATCTGCCCCTTTTCCTTATGGCGTAATCACAGCAAACTGCTTTACCTCTTTGAGGCAAATTTCTGCTTCTTTCATTTTGCGCACTCCTTCAAAAGTGAGCACCAAAAAACGTTCTGTTTCGCGGAGATAAATACCCTGCCGGCCCAACTGCACATAATCCAATATTTTGTTGAACACCGATGAAGTATAGAAGGTAGAGTCCTTATTAGCAACAAAATAACAGCGCAGTGTTTTGCCCTTCAAAATAATTTGTTCCATGCCCAATCCCGTAGCAATCCATTTCAGGCGCATGGCATCAAAGAGTTCAAATACAGGAGCGGGCACTTCGCCAAAGCGGTCGTGCAGTTGCTCTTCAAACTGTTTCAGCCCGGCTTCCTCTTTTATTTCGTTGAGGTCGCGGTAAAGCAACATGCGCTCGGTAGTGTTGCTTACATATTCACTCGGTATCAGCATTTCGAGGTCGGTCTCAATGGCGCAGTCGCGCACAAAGTCGTGCGTGCGCTCTAACTCTTCCCGATACAAATCTTTGAAGTCACTTTCTTTTAATTCGCGAACAGCTTCATCCAGAATTTTCTGATACACATCATACCCTATTTCAGCTATAAAGCCACTTTGCTCTCCTCCCAACATATTGCCCGCTCCTCGGATGTCCATATCACGCATGGCAATATTGAACCCGCTGCCAAGTTCGCTAAACTCTTCAATGGTTTTGAGGCGTTGGCGGCTCTCATTGGTGAGCGTGCTCAAAGGCGGAGCAAAGAGATAGCAAAACGCATGTTTATTGCTGCGCCCCACTCGTCCGCGCAATTGGTGCAGGTCGCTCAAGCCAAACTGGTGGGCATTGTTAATGATGATGGTATTGGCATTCGGAATATCAATACCGCTCTCAATAATATTGGTAGAAAGCAGCACATCGTATTCGCGGTTGATGAATTTCATAATCACCTCTTCCAAATGGTCGCCTTCCATTTGTCCGTGAGCCACCCCTATTTCTACGTTCGGTACAATTTTCAACAACATCTCTTTTACTTCACCGATGTCGCGCACCCGGTTGTGTACAAAGAAGACCTGCCCTCCGCGGTACACTTCGTATTCAATCGCTTCGCGAATCAGATCGGGATCTACGGGATGCACTTCGGTAGTAATGGGTTGGCGGTTCGGTGGGGGCGTATTGATGATGCTGAGATCGCGCGCTCCCATCAGCGAAAAGGAAAGTGTGCGCGGAATGGGAGTGGCGGTAAGGGTGAGTGAATCTACATTAGCTCGCAAATTTTTCAGCGTTTCTTTCGTGCCCACACCGAACTTTTGTTCTTCGTCCACTATCAGCAAGCCGAGGTCTTTAAACTTCACTTTCTTTCCAACCAAACCATGTGTGCCGATGATGATGTTTGTTTTCCCTTCGGCTAATCGCTGCATAGTTTCCTTACGCTCTTTCCCCGATTTAAAGCGATTGATATAGTCCACTTCTACCGGAAAATCACTCAAGCGCTCCTTGAAAGTTTTGTAATGCTGCATCACCAATATGGTGGTGGGGGCCAGCATGGCCACCTGCTTGCCATCACACGCGGCTTTAAAGGCTGCGCGAATGGCGACCTCTGTTTTTCCGAAACCTACATCTCCACACACCAAGCGGTCCATCGGGGAGAGCTGCTCCATGTCGCGCTTCACGTCTTCGGTTGCTTTAGCTTGGTCGGGAGTATCTTCATACATAAAACTTGCCTCGAGCTCGGTTTGCAAATAACTATCATGCGTGTAAGCATATCCCTTTGCGGCTTTGCGCTTGGCATACAACTGAATCAAATCAAAAGCAAGTTCCTTAATCCGTTTTTTGGTTTTCTTTTTCAGGTTGCCCCAAGTTTCGGTACCCAGCTTATTCACGCGCGGACCCTCGCCTTCCTTGCCTACATACTTTGAAATTTTGTGGAGGCTTTGAATGCCTACATACAAAATATCATTACCGGCATATATCAAGCGCACGGCTTCCTGTGTTTGTCCGCCTACTTCAATTTTTTCGAGGCCGCTGAATACCCCTACCCCGTGGTCAATATGCGTGACATAATCGCCCGGCTTTAACTCCCGAAGAGTTTTCAGGAGCAGTACCTTATCGCGACTGAAACCTTGCCGCAGATTATACTTGTGATAGCGATTGAAAATCTGATGGTCGGTGTAGCATGCTATCTTCAGCTCATCATCTATAAAACCCTGATGAATGCTTGCTGAAAGTGGTGTCCACTTCACGCCCTCCTCTTCCGGGGGAAATATCTCTTTCTCATTTGTAGCGGGTGACCGGAGAGCAGAGGGAGTGCCTTTTTCAAGATCTTCAAAAATGGCATAGAAGCGCTCTATCTGTTTCGGGTTTTCCGCCAAAATAAAATTGGTGTAACCGGTAGCCGTGTTTTCGTGCAGGTTGCGAATAAGTAATTCAAAGTTTTTATTGAAGGAAGGCTGCGGCTTTGAGCGGAAGCGGATAGTTTCTTCTGCTTTGAAGTAGGAGTGCCGGCCAAATTCAATCACTCGAAATGGCGCAATACCTCTGAGAAATTCAATATCGGACTGAAATACTTCTTCTACTTCGCCTTCCAGCAAGGGGTGATGCGGATGCTCCAACCGTTTCTTTCTTATATCGGGTTGTATCTTCTTGGCTTTGGTGAGAGCTGATTCAAAAGCATCCATCAGCATTTGCATATCCTTTATCCATATCACGGTGTTGGGCGAAAACGCAGCTAATACAGAAGTCTTTTTATCGTTGGTAAAGTGCGTTTGGATATTGGGCACGATGGTCACGCTCGCGATCTTTTTGACCGAAAGCTGAGTGACCGGGTCAAAGGTACGTATGCTTTCTATTTCTTCATCAAACAATTCTACTCGGTAAGGGTATTCATTGCCGAAGGAATAAATGTCAATGATGTCGCCACGAATGCTGAACTGTCCCGGTTCGTACACGAAATCAACCCGCTCAAATTCAAACTCTACCAGCAGGTCAATCATAAAGTCCACCTCTAACTTTTCGTTTACTTGCAGGCGCAGGGTTTGCTCGTTCAGCACTTCTTGCTTCACCACCTTTTCGAGCATGGCTTCGGGATAACTCACGGCCAGTTCAGCTCTCGAAGTGGGGTTGCTAAGGCGGTTCACCGTTTCTGTGCGCAACAGTACATTGTTATTGTTCACTTCACTAAAATCTTGTGGACGCTTGAAAGAATCGGGAAAGAAAAAAATATCTTTTCCAACCAGCAGATTTTTGAGGTTGTTCTGAAAGTAGGCGGCTTCTTCTTTATCGCTAAGTATAAAAAAGTGATTGAACTCCGTTTGCTTAAAAACAGCCGAAGCCACAAAAGCATCCTGCGAACCAATAAGGCCGCCCAAGTGAATATCGCGAGTACTATCGCCTCTGTTTAGTAGCTCCGTTAATTGCTTTACCGATTCACTCTCGGTGTAGCGTTTCAATAAATCATCTAAGGTCATAACAACAGATTAGCCCCGATAGAGTTACTACCGGGGTTGAAATTGATGGGCGAATATAAGGTGCAGCATTTAAATCAGTACGGCAGAAGATCGGGCAGAGACAAAACAACCTGCCCGAATAAAGTTTTACGCATGGGACACGGTTACTGTAAAAACAATGAAGGAAGCGGTGATTTTTTTACTGCACCACTACTTTCTTCTCGGCTCTTCCTTCGGCACATTGAAGAGAAAGGATATAAACCCCTTTCGGCAAGTCAGATAGGCGGAGGGTTTCTATAGTAGAAGTCACCGGCTGCGTCAGCATTTTTCGTCCGCTGATATCGCTTAGAGAAATATAGGCATCTGTTACATTTTCGGGAACAGACACATAGAACTGCCCGTTGTTAGGATTGGGAAACACCCGCACCTGAATATCGTTCTTCACCGTGTTCAAAATTCCGGTTGGCAAAAAGCGGACGCTATCCCGGTACACTATTTTGGTCACCAATTCAAAAGTCTGAAATTGACCAAATATGCCTGCCTGCGTGTTGATTTGCAGAAGCGGCTCATACTGATTTTTACCAAACCATTTGTATTCCCGCTGTATATCGTTATCTACTTTAAACCCGAAATTAAGGGAGTCAATATAAAGCGAATCGGAGCCGCGGATTTCTGTGCGCACCCGCAACACATCGAAGGTGCCAAAAGGGGTAGTGAGCGTGCCCCATCCGTCCACTTCATTGACGCGATGTTGCCGGTGGGCATATACTCCTAGCTGCGGAATATGAACCGTATAGTCTGACCAAGCACTATCCTGATTGCCGAAAGTTAAGGGTAAGCGATATAAGGTGTCGGGGTGCGCCATTGGAACAGGTGTGGGAAATCCCGACACCTTCATACCTAAGCCACGTTGCCGGTAAAGGGAAGAGTTTTTGTAATAGAAATTTTTGCCTTCGGTAAATATGCTTGAAAGAAGAGGGATGGTAGTGAGGGCATTATCTGCCGCCTTAGCAATATTAGCGCGATAGGGATTGATAGAAAGATTAGAAAACGTGAAGGCATAAGTAGCCCCCGAATACAAGGGATTCAGAAACTCATCTACATACTGACTCTGCCATTGCAGCGATGAAAAGTCCCATGTGTAGTTGGCTCCCGTAGCCCCGAAATCGAGAAGAGGATTCCAAACTGCCACACTCATTCGTGCCGTATCTCCTGCATCGGCAAAATCATTTTGGGTAACGCTGATTTGTCCCTGACTTTGTAAGGCGATAAACAAAAAAAGAATGAAGCCGGCAATATCCCGG
>CAZQYO010000201.1:0-5733 GCA_964597415.1 uncultured Chitinophaga sp. | reverse complement strand
CCCTAATTTAGAAGTACGGTTTTATGGCCTTCAATCTCAGCAAGAAGCTATTAACCGCGTTAAAAACTTTACAGAACTTTCAACAGTCATAAAAGTTTTACCTAAAATACCCTATCCGGAACTATTGAAAGAATTAAAGCAATCTCATTTGCTGTTGCTCTTATCCGCCAACAAAGCGCAATGGCTGAACGCCAAACTGTTTGATTATCTTGCGGTCGAACGCCCAATATTACTGGTAGAAAATGATCATGGAGTAATGGAACAACTCATTGAGAAAAATAATGCCGGCATAGCGGTTGAAACAGTTGATCAGGTAGCTGCTTTTATATCGGCACAATACTCTGAGTTTCTGAATAATACTCCGTCACCAATTATTTCAAATGCCGATAGGAAGTGCTATTCGAGAAGAGAACAAACTAAAATTTTGACACAACTGATAAACAACACCTTTTGCCATGAATAATTTTGCCCTAATTGGAGCAGCAGGTTACATCGCTCCGCGCCATTACAAAGCCATTAAGCACACCGGCAATGATCTGGTTACCGCTTACGATCCTTTCGACAGTGTAGGAATTATTGACTCTTATTTTCCGAAAGCGGATTTCTTTGTAGAGTTCGAACGTTTCGATCGCCACGTTTCTAAATTGTTGCGAAAAGGAATTCCGGTAGATTATGTCACTATCTGTTCGCCTAATTATCTGCACGACTCTCATATCCGGTTTGGATTAAGAACAGGGGCTGACGTGATTTGCGAAAAACCCTTGGTGCTCAACTCAAGAAATGCCGAATCATTAATTGAAATGGAGAATGAATCAGGTAAGAAAATCAACACCATACTGCAATTAAGGTTACACCCCAACATCGTAGCACTAAAAGAAACAATAGATGCTAACCCCAATAAAATTTATGACTTTGATCTCACTTACATCACTTCGCGAGGAAACTGGTACTACACCAGTTGGAAAGGCGATGTAAGCAAAAGTGGCGGCATTGCTACTAATATCGGCATCCACTTTTTCGATATGCTCACTTACTTATTTGGCAAGGTAAAAGAGAACACGGTTCACCTGCACACGCACGATAGAGCGGCCGGTTTTCTGGAATTTGAAAAGGCTCGCGTCAGATGGTTTTTAAGTATTAATGCCGATACGCTGCCCGAAGCCATCGCCAAAAAAGGAATGCGAACGTACAGAAGTATGACCCTCGAAGGAGAAGAAATTGAATTTAGTGATGGCTTTACGGATTTACACAACAGAAGCTACGAAAAGATATTGGCCGGTGAAGGATTCAGTGTGAAAGATGCCCTTCCGAGTATTCACATTGCTCAACACATCAGACATGCTCACCCATTAGGGCTAAAAGGAGAGTATCATCCTTTTTGCAAGCTGCCCCTTAGCCGTCATCCTTTTTTATCAGAATAATTCTCCCGGTAGCATGTGCGGTATCGTTGGCTTTGCCTCTCCCAATTTACAATTCAGCGAAAGTGATCTGAAAGCAATGACAGACGCTATCTCTCATAGAGGCCCTGATGCAGACGGATTTTTTAGGAGTGCAGACAAGACCGTTGGGTTAGGACATAGGCGACTTAGTATTATTGATTTGAGCACTGCTGCCAATCAACCCATGTATTCCAGCGATGGGCGATATGTGATTGTCTTTAACGGAGAAATCTATAATTATAAAGACATCGAAAAAAAATTAGGCATCCAGCCTAAAACAACTTCTGATACAGAAATTATCTTAGAAGCTTTTGCGCGACTGGGGCCTGATGGTGTGCAAATGTTTAACGGCATGTTTGCTTTTGCAATTTATGATATCGCAAAAAACAAGCTGTACCTTTTCAGAGATCGTTTAGGAGTAAAGCCCCTCTATTATTTTCAGCACGAAAACAACTTTGCCTTTTGTTCTGAAATAAAAGGTCTGCTACGGTCGCAGTTTATTAAAGAGAGGGTGTCAATATTTAAACCGGCCATCAATAATTTTCTTCACAGCGGCTACATTCCCGGCCCTTACACCATATACCGGGAGATTAAAAAATTGCCCAGCGGATGTTTTGCGGTGATCAATAACGGAGATGTTGAAATTACTTCCTACTGGAAAGCGGAGGAGAAAATAAGTGCGGGTGTACAGTCTGACTTCGGCTCTGCCAAAAAACAATTGGACGAACTGTTGCAGTCTTCTGTTCAATACCGCATGATCAGTGATGTACCTATGGGAACTTTCTTGAGCGGAGGGATTGACTCCAGCATAGTGACCGCTATGGCACAAAAACTTTCATCCTCACCTATCAATACTTTTTCGATTGGATTTAATGATTCAAAATTTGATGAAAGCAAGTATGCCCGCCAGGTATCTAAACATTTGGGGACTAATCATCACGAGTTCACGGTAACAGAAGATGATGCCCTGGAACTGATTGATCGAATGATGACTGCTTATGATGAGCCTTATGCCGACTCCTCTGCCATTCCCACCATGCTGGTATCAAAACTTGCCCGCCCATTCGTTACCGTTACATTAAGTGGCGATGGAGGTGATGAATTGTTTATGGGCTATGGTGCTTACAATTGGGCAAAGCGGCTGGATAATTCTTTCGTCCATATCTTGCGAAAACCCATCCGCTTCTCTCTTTCTAACTTCCCGAATAAATATAAACGCGCGGCAGAAATTTTTAATTATCCCAACAAAACGAGAATCAAAAGTCATATCTTTTCGCAGGAGCAATATCTTTTTAGTCAGGAAGAATTGAAGTGCCTTGTGCAACCTGAATACAAAAGCGAGTGCTTGTTTTCTGAAGATTTCCCTACACTGAACCGCTCTCTTTCGGCTGCCGAACAGCAGGCTTTGTTTGATATTAAGTACTACTTGAAAGATGATTTACTGGTAAAAGTAGATATAGCGAGTATGCAATTTTCCCTTGAAACACGAACTCCTTTTCTGGATTACCGAATCGTAGAGTTTGCCCTCAATCTCGATGAGCGGTTGAAAAGAAAAGGGAACATCGCCAAGTATTTACTAAAGGAAGTATTGTATGATTACGTGCCGAGAAAATTATTTGAACGGCCTAAATGGGGATTTTCAATTCCTCTATCTAAATGGCTCAAAACGGACTTGAACTATTTAATTACAACCTACCTAAGAGAAGATTTAGTCAGAAGGCTGGGAATAGTAAACCCCGTGAAAACCGCTGAATTAGTCAAACGATTTTTGGAGGGAGACGACTACCTATACAATAGACTCTGGCTTCTTATTCTTATACACAAATGGATGGAAGACCATGGGCATTGAAAGAGAGAAAAACGTCCTATACATCAGCTATGACGGCATGACAGACCCTCTTGGTCAAAGCCAGGTAATTCCATATCTCAAAGGCTTAAGCCAGCTCGGATATCGTTTCACTTTATTGAGTTTTGAAAAACCGGTGCGGTATCAAAAATCAGGGAAAGCAATAGAAGCACAACTGACCCTTGCGGGTATAGAATGGGTGCCGCTCACCTACACGAAGCGCCCACCCATTCTCTCTACCATTTGGGATTTGATAAAGTTGAGGCGTAAGGCTTTCGCTCTTCAGCGGACAAAGCACTTTAGCATTGTACACTGTAGAAGTTACATCTCCTCATTTGTGGGGATGGCATTGAAACGAAATCACGGAGTCAAGTTTCTATTTGATATGCGGGGCTTTTATGCAGATGAGCGGGTGGATGGTAAAATTTGGAATTTGAAAAACCCCATCTACCGGCTCATCTATTATTTTTTTAAGCGAAAGGAAAAACAGTTTTTATCCCAAGCAGATCAAGTAATATCCTTGACTCACAAAGGCAAAGACATTATCCATTCTTGGAAAGAAATGGAACACCTCCCCATTGAAGTGATCCCCTGCTGTGCCGACCTCTCTCTTTTCTCGCCTTCCGGAATTCAACAAAACCGGCAAGCCGAACTTCGGGAGAAACTTAATTTAACGGAATCGAAATTTGTGCTGAGCTATCTGGGCAGCATTGGCACTTGGTATATGTTGCCCCAAATGCTCGACTTTTTTAAATGTTTGCTGGAGAAGATACCGAGTGCAAAGTTTTTGTTTATCACTACCGACCCTCCCGAAATCATTCTTGCGGAAGCCGCTAAAAAGAATATTCCGGAAACAGCCTTTATTATTACTCCCTCCGAGAGAAAAGAACTGCCAACCCTCTTGTCTTTATCTGATTGGTCTATATTTTTTATTAAACCGGTATTTTCTAAATCGGCCTCTTCTCCCACCAAACAGGGTGAAATTATGGGGATGGGAATCCCGCTGATTTGCAATAGTGGCGTAGGCGATGTAGATAAGATTATGAAGAGCGTGCCATCTGCCGGCATATTGGTTGATTTGCCAAACGCAAGATTTAATGAGGTGGTGGAGCAAATGATAAATTTTAAAGTCTGCCCTCAAGATATTATTAATGCCACTCCGCCAATTTATTCTCTTGCGGAAGGGATTAAAAGGTATCAAAAAATATATGACGCATGGAGCAAAGCAGAGCTTTGAAATCGGTTTCACATTAGCGGAAAAGTAAGGACCTAACCCTACTCTACACATTCCTTCCAAATGTCATTTCCATTTTGCATCCAAGGCCCGGGGACTATGCCTCTACCCTGCGCTATTGCCACATAACATTTATTGTTGTAGCTGACGGAATTTCCACTTACATAAGTAACCGATGGATCCCAAATGAGATCGCACCGGCAATGCTTTTTACAAGCAGAGAAGTGCAAAAGACCAATGACGATTACCGTACAGGAAAGTGTTTTAAAGAGAATCTTCATAAGCGGATAATAAGATTCTAAATTTAGTCCACCTTAAATTTAAAAGAGGATATGAAATTTGGAGTGGTCCCTACAGGAATCGAACCTGTATTTAAAGTTTAGGAAACTTTCGTTCTATCCATTGAACTAAGGGACCATAATTAAGGCAAGTTTAGGAAACTTTCGTTTTATCACTCTCCAAACGTTCTGTTCTAAACGTACGAGCTTTAAACTAAGGTTCCCTATTCAGACAAGTTTAAGATTCAAATATCTTCTTCCTGCAGCAGTTTTAAAATACTTTTCGCACTTTGAGTCGTAAGTAAAAAGCATAATGGAACTTTCATACTACCCCAACCGGCCTGTTGCTGGTACTTACGGGGGCAATTACTTGTTTCTGCGCTTAGCTAACTCTATTAGTTTTTGTCCGCGCAAGAGTATTTTCAATCCGTTTCTTCGCAGGGAGATATGTGATTGCTTTGTTTCGTGAATCTCCATTTCATCCTTATAAGTACCTAGTATATCGTGATAAGATAAAATACCTACGATGTTTTTATGCTCATCCGAAACCACCGGCAGCACGTCCACATTTTCTCTGGCCATGGTACTGGCAGCCGTTTTCAGGTTATCAGTTAGCTTTATATAGATAGAGTTCCGTTTTATCAAGGCTCCCACCCCGTCTTCCTGTGTGTGATGTTCGCTGAACAAGTTCGAAGAACTGATGATTCCTTTGTATTCTCCCCCATCGTTAGAAACAATAAAATAATTGGGCTTGTAGTTTTGTTCCTTATCCAACCATTCCCGCACTTCTTTAATGCTGTTATCCTCACTTAATATCACCCCATTATCCTTCATCACCTGTTCTACGGTCATGCTCTCTAACATATCCGGCTCGTAAGAGTTAGGAGTACGAACCCCTCTCCGCGCAATTTTTTCTGTCATAATGGTGTGCTCCAT
>CAZQYO010000200.1:0-5751 GCA_964597415.1 uncultured Chitinophaga sp. | reverse complement strand
ACTTTTTAGCACTGCCGCCCCATTACCTTCATATACCACTGACGTAAGTTTGGCAATAAATTTCAATTCCACCATATCCCCGTCTGCCGGGTTGGCGGGAAAAACGATAGTGTCATTAAATACCTCACCGGCACTATCTAATACGTTGTAATAGTTAACAAGCAAGGTATCACGCGCTCCGCTTACCACATTGATATGATTACGCGGCAGGCTTCTATTTTGCCAACTGGCAACCCCTGCTAAATCGCTTGTAAGCACTTTACCGGTGCCTTGTGTGCCGTCCGTAACTTGAATAGATCCATGAACGTGAAGCATGGCACCTGTAGTGTCGGGGATGTCTGCGCTCGTAAGAGCAGAACCAATAGCCATGTTGCCGTGTTTTATTAGAATGAGTGCGCTTTGCTGACTCGACCTTGAACCCGTTGTGCCATTATTAGGTGAGTTTCCAATACTTAGTAGTAAATCTCTATTATCCCAGCCCTCAACATTATAAGGGTTTGGATTCTGAACTGCTTGCGCACCCATTTGAATTTCATGGTAAGAAAATACGGTGTCTGCAAAACCTCCAATTACCACACCGTGGGATATATTATTGTATGGATTAGATGATTTCCCAATTACCGCACATTGATAGCTGCCAGCTATGAGATTAAGACCACCTGAATCTATGTGGCAATCAGTTGCTCCTAATATTATGTTATTGCCATTATTTTCACCGTAATGTTGCGTTATGGATGATCCCGGACCTAAGAAAAGACCATTATCAGAAGATAATGTTAATAATTTTCTTGCCTTAAAGTATATGTTATTCCCAACGCCATAGATAGCACTATCTCCTTCTCCAATGGTGGTCATATTGCCAAGTCCTAAGAAACTACCAAACTTGCTATAACCTACCCCCCACCCTTTTATGCCATAGCCTAAAATGTTGTTTCCTAAATAAGTTGTCACGGGCATAGCTCCCGAAGTTGTGAAGCTATCCACGCGGCTTCCGTCTTCATTTATTTGTGTGCGAATTGTTCCGTTTGTTTTAATAATCAATTTCGCGCTATCCGGTGTGCCTATAAAATTGCTATCCACTGTTCCTGCATTACCATTCAATCCCCACGCATTTAATGCTCCATCCGCTCCTGTAGCTCCGGTTGCTCCTGTTGCTCCGGTGGCTCCGGTTGCGCCTGTCGGTCCTATTATTCCGGCATTGTCTAATCCGTTAATCAGGTCTTGCACAGTCATGCGCTTAGTTACTAAAGTACTGGTATCGAACACCGGTAAAAGGTCTAATGTAGAAGGAGCCGCGCCTAAGCGTGGCAGCTTATTAATATTAACCGGGTTGTACTGCGCATAAGTGCAGGTAGAAACGGCTATAAATAACAAGATTAGGAAAACGCTTTTTTTCATTTTATGGGTTTTTAATTTTGTAAAAATTCCGGAGCAATACGCCAAAACTGCATTTTGGCAATAGTGCTGCCGAGCTTTAAGTTGATTGAAATATTGTCAGATTCTATCATAAACGTTTTAAAATTTGGGTTAATTAGAGCGAACCCGGTTTTAGTACAAACATAAACTTGTAAGCAATCTGTGAAAGAACTCAATCTGAAAGCAAATCACAACCAGGGGGATTAAAACAACAAAGGCTACCGAAACGACCTTTGTGTAGAGCGGTGAGGCAGTGACCTGCCCCCCTGCATGGCAGATATAAAAAAACAAAACTTACCCAAAGCAAAACCCCACCGTAATTTAATACCGGTGGGGTTTTGTGCCTTACTGCGATGAGCGGGATTGGTCTTGGCGGAGAGAGAGGGATTCGAACCCACGGTAGGCTCATCACCTACGGCTGTTTTCAAGACAGCTGCAATCAACCACTCTGCCATCTCTCCGAGCGCGAAGATAGAAACTCAGTGAACAATCCAAAACGGAGGCAAAAATTTATTTAAGGGAGGTGGAGGGAGGGCTTATTCGTCTTCTTTCACTTCCAATTCCTGCATTCGCAGGGAGGCATTGTAGTGGATGCTCGCATTAATTTCGTAACCTATCAGCAGCACAAATGAGTTTAGGTTCAGCCAAATCATCAGCAACATAATGGTGCCGATAGAGCCAAAAATCACATTCAGTTTACTGAAGTTGCCCACCCAATACGAAAACCCAAACGATACCAGGATAGAGAGAAAGGTGGCTACGGTGGCTCCGGTAGAAATGAATTTGTATTTCTTTTTGGTAGCAGGGCCATAGTAGTAAATGAGCGATAGCGAAAAAAAGAACATCAGCACAATGAGCGCATAGCGCAGCAGACTGAGCAGTAATTGAATGGTCTTGCTTTTTATAGCGAGGGCATTGAGTACAAGGGTTAAAAAACTCTGTCCGGAGATAATCAGCGTAATAGAGAAAATGAACAGTAAGATAAGCAGCACTGTAATTTTTAGCGCGATGTAGCGACTGACAAAAGCATTGCGCTTTTTATAGTTGTTGTATGACTTATCAAAGGAACTCAACATGGCCATGACCCCGTTAGAGGTGAGAAACAACACCATCACTATAGAGCCGGTCAACAGGCCTCCGCGCTTGTGTTTAGCGAGATCTTGCAAGAGCGGTTCGGCAAATGATTTCACAAAGGCATAGGTTTCTTTATTGGGCAAAACCTGCCGTAACACATTCATAATATACACGTCCATATTGCTGAAATACGGCAAATACGGGATGAGGGAGAAAATAAAGGTGAGGGCGGGGAAAAAAGCGAGGAAGAAGCTAAAGGCAATGGCCCGGCTGCGCATGTTGAGGGAGTTGGCTCTGATTTCTGCTATAAAAAAACGCACCACATCATAAATGGGAATGCGTTCAAAACCGGGAAGGGTAATGGTTTTAACTTTGACTAAAATGTCAATCAATATCGGATAGCGCTCCGCGAGCTGTGCCCAAATTTCCTTCATTACTATTATGGGGTGCTGCGCTAATTTAAGATTTAAAGTAAGGTTTAAGACTATCCACTAACAATTCAGGAGCCGATTTGATTTTGCCCGAGCGAGCCTCTACAAATATCAAATGGTTTTCCCCCTGATTAATCAACTCATTTTGCGGATTCATGATTTCATATTGAAAAATGATGATTCGATTGGGCAGGGAAGGAATCATGGTGCGGATAGTCAATAAGTCATCATACAGCGCGGGCTTAATGTATTTAATGTTCATGCGCGTAACTGGCATAATAATTCCCATAGCCTCCAATTGCTTATAAGAAAATCCGAGTGAGCGAATGGCTTCGGCACGCGCCTGCTCGTAGTAGTAGGGGTAGTTGCCGTAGTACACATAACCCATCTGGTCGGTATCTCCGTAGCGAACGCGCAATTGGTAATCGAATACAAACATGCCTCTATTAATTAATGAATATTCATCTTATTCAGCTTTTTCTGATATTGCGCAGCTACTTTCATTTGCTCTTGGTAGCTTTTTGAAAAAATAGAATAGCCGCTCATATCAGGATTAGCACAGAAGTAAAGATAGGGATGCACTTCAGCATTTAGTACGGCATCTATAGATTTCTTTTTGGGCATGCAGATAGGGCCGGGGGGCAAACCCGGATATAAATAGGTGTTGTAAGGGGAATCGAAGTCTTTGTGATAGTTGGTAATTCTGCGAGCGCTAAAATCGCGCATGGCAAAAACTAAGGTAGGGTCGGCCTGCAAGGGCATTCCAATTCTGAGGCGATTCAAATAAACACCGGCCACCGTGGGCATCTCTTTATCAAAGATGACTTCTCTTTCTACTATAGAAGCCAATGTGGTGATTTGCGCTGGTGTTTTATTCAGAGCATCGGCCTTTGCTCTTCTTTCTTCGTTCCAGAAACTGTTATAAGCTGTTTCCATCTTAGCAAGAAAAGCCTTTAGTGAAACGTTCCAGTAAAACTCGTAATTATCTACCATGAAATGCGTGAGGATGTTGTTGGTATCTGAGCCATGGCTTTTGCAAAAGGTTTCGCTGTTAAGCTGGCGTAGCAAGTCCAAAGAGTCAATCTCTAAAGTATGTGACACCAAGCCCGCAAAATCTTCTTTAGTGCGGAGGTTATACATCACCAACTTGACCGGAGTTTGCCATCCGAATAACAGCATATTTACAATCTGACGGTTATTCATTCCTCTGCGAAAAACGTAGTAGCCTGAATTGATATGCTCCGGATACTTTTTAAGCTTGCTCACTATCTCAAAAGAAAATTCATCTTCCAACACTTTGTTCTGTTTGAGGATAGCCAACACGTCTGCATACGCGGAGCCGGTAGGTATTTTTATAGCCACTCGCTTGTGTGAAATGTTGGAGGCCCAAAAGATATGATAGGCCGCTGCCGCTCCGGCCAACAATGCAAAAAACAAAAGGAGGCTTAAAAGGGTTCGCATGTTTCTCAGTCCAGAAATTTTGCTTTTAACTCAGGAGAAGGTACCCGGCAACTTTCCTTTTTACCGAACCACCGGTAGCGGTTGCGGGCAATAAAATTATAAACAGCATCGCGCATAAAGCGAGGAATAATGCGAAAGACGTACAAGAAAGAATACCCTCCACCAAGAAGTTTGGCAATACGCAAAATAGCGTCTGACCGGGTGTAAATCTTATCTGCTTCTCTCAGTATAACGGTATCTAAATAATCGCCCGATAGCCCAAACTCTTGGACGGTTTTTATTCCGTAACCGGATTGAAGAGAAGCAAAGTGAAAAATGTTTTTTTTATCGCGATCAATGACCCAATTCACAGAGGCATTGCAGAGATTACAAACTCCGTCAAATAAAATCACTTGCATCAGTAAGCCGTTTTGATCATTCGAGAGCGATATATCTTGCCGTTGAGATGATGTGCCAATACGATATAGACTCCGTTATCCAAAGAGGCCATGCTGAAATGATTTCCGAGAGCCATGAAGGACTTTACAGTTTCTCCAATCGTGTTTACGATATCAATCTGATAAATCTCGTTGTTGTTATTTTTCAAAAATACTTGTCCGCTCGTAGGGTTAGGATAAAGCAAGAGAGATGAATTAGAGTCATCAGCACTTTTAATTCCGGTGCCATACCCCGGGTAATTACTATCGAAAATCAAACGTATCATAGGCGAACCGGCAGTAGTGATGGTAGTGGGGCGCCATAGCCCATTGATATAAACAAACATGTGTGACCGCCCAAGAGGACTATTTAAATCATAGCCTACTTGCAAACTCCGGGTGTCATTCTGCGACCATCCGAGATACATTTTATTTGAAATAATGATTGGAGAGTCCAGCACATAAGTGGTGAATCCATTGGTAGAATCTACATAGCTTGGCCGATGGTTATCTAAACTTAATATCGGTTCATCCACAAAAGAAAAATCGAATGTGCGAAGGCTGTCCCACACATTGATATTGAAAATAAGATTGTTCACATTCTCTTCTACCTGAGCATACATAAACTGGAAACCGACTAAGGTATCGGGCTGATTCAGGTTAAACTCGTAAGCAAATTTATGCAACTGCGTTCCGGTTAAGCCATAAGCCGATTCAGCAGAGCCATCATCATAAGCCATAATGTTGCTGAAGATTTGCGGTTGAATTAAAGTATCATTTTGCGGACGGCTGTCATTTGGCTGAATCACCACATTCGATAGCAGCACTAAACTATCCACAGGGAAAGTAGTATTGGGAATGACATAATCGGCAGAAGGTTTTATCTCTATATTACTATATGGTTCTGCATTAAAAGTTTGCAACACATCGGTAGAAACAATTGCCGGAGCCGG
>CAZQYO010000199.1:0-5776 GCA_964597415.1 uncultured Chitinophaga sp. | reverse complement strand
TAAGTCAATTTCAGAAAGGCCGTGTGTGGCGTTACTCCGCGGTTATCGAGCCACCAGCCTTTTGAAAGGGCTACCGGGTAAGCGAGCTTCCCTTTGTAGTACACATCTTTTGGCGATGGATAAGCGATAATAGCGGTGCCATCTTCGTTCAGGGTAACCGGAACATTTTTACTGTAATCGGCTTTCATTTTGTAAATGATAGTCGGCTCACCGGTGTAGCTGATTCCGCCTGCTACTTTGCCGGAAGATTGGCAGCCGGCCACACTGATCAGCATAAAAAGCATTGGCAAACGAATGAGCTTTTCCATGTTTTTAAAGTTATTGTTTTACGATTTTAGACTTGCCGATTATGTTGGCGGCTTTCAACTGCACGGTATAGATGCCGGAGGCGAGAGCACTGATGTTCACTTTTACCGGATTATTAGTTGCCGTTCCTTCCTGATTCATCACCATTTGCCCCATCTGATTAAATACAGATAGCCGGCAGTTGCCTTGCAGTTCACCGGCATCTATCCATACATTATCCGAAGCCGGGTTGGGAAATACTTTTACTTCTGTCAGTTCTGTTTCATGGATGCCTACGTTAGCTCCGCGGGCGATACTCAAATCGAGCAAATAATCTCCGGTGGTTCCGGTAAAGTAGTCGGATACAAAGAAAGTCACCGTCCCTCCGTTTTGCACTACAATGGTTCCCGGCATTACATCATCATAGGAATCGCTCCATGAGCCGCCATTCACCGAATAACTGAACTGAACATCGTTGGTGTAAGTGTTTCCGTTTCCGCTGTTATAACTGTCGTGAACCCTTGCCGTAATAGCGTAATTGGTACCGGCAGGCAGGGTTACTTTGTAGTAATCATAATCATTGCCCACATGTTGGTTAGAGCCGGGGGTAGAAACACCGGCATTGTTTCCGTTAAAGGTGGCAGTAAGCGGATAAGCACTGTTGGCTGCGTCATTGTTTTCATACATATCTGGGGTAAGGGTAGCACCGGTAATAGTTATCTCAAAGGGGTTGGGGTAACTGGTGGTATATACCAATGGCCAGTTAGAGTGGTCGGTAGAGCTAAAGAATGCCACGTAGTAAGTGCCGGGAGCTACATTGAGACCGCTTGTTGAAAATTGTTCGGTGTTGTAATAGCCCGCCTGAATATTTATTCCTGAAAGTTCCTGAATATTGGTCACATAAGCTCCCTCTAAGGTAAAGAGGTCGGCACTCAGATAGCCGCTAAAGTTAGTGCTGCCGTAGTTGGCAATATCTACCCCGATGCTGAAAGGTTGATTTACTTTAGGAGTAGCCGGACTCACACTTCCCGCACTATACATTTGTATATCGTTATACGTACCGGTTACCGTAATGCTCACCGGGTTGACAAAACTGTTGGGGTTTATGAGCGAGTAGTTGTTGCTGCCGTTTTTGTAAAATATGCCGATGATGTAATTGCCCGGCACTGCGCTCAGTTGGTTCATGGTAAAGGTCACGTTGTAGTACATGCCTGCCTGTGCCGTTTGGTTGGTAAATTCCTGTATAAAATCAACAAAGACTCCATTGTTATTAAAGATAGCTGCTGCGAAATCGCCTGTAAAGTCGGACGTTCCTCCGTTGGCAATGGTCGCATACACACTGAACTGACTTCCCGATACCACCGGGTTGGCACTTACCGTAGTAGCCGCATACAGTTGTATGCCGTCCTGATTCACGGTGCCTCCACCGCCACCTCCACCTCCGCCATTGAGAGGTTTAATGCCTATCACTGCCTGCTGACTGCCGTTAAAGCCACCCGTTCCGCCACCGGCTCCTAATGAGGTGGGGTCAAGATTATTTAATGAGAAGAAGCCATCGCTGTTTCCGCCCCAGCCCCAGTTCATGTGGAAATAATTGTTTTGGTCGTAGCCATCGCATACCCAGGTATGTCCGCCACCGTTTCCAAAGCCCGCATATTGTACCGGGCGACCATTATCCATTTCCGTCTTTAAAAGATTAGTCCAGTTGGCATCGGTGTAATTTTGACGAACCACCCCTTGCAGCGTAGCCGGGTCGTAACCAAAATAAGTTTTGTAAGAATACTCTGCACAGGCCTGCACCGGTGATTCACTGGCCACCACATACGCAGAACTGCCTCCCGTAGCTCCTACTCCGTAGTGCATGTCCACCGACACCCCGCAATGATACATCAGCGTAGCCACTGCACTATTAGCCGAAGACAGTTGATTGGCCATTTGCGCCCATTGGTAAGTAGTGCTGCCAAAGTTGGCCGACTGCGAACCGTAGTTTTGATCATTATAAGAATGGAAACCCGTGCCTTGTGTCGGGTAGTTCCAAAATTTCATAATCTGCGCCATAGCCGTAGCCACACAACCGGTTACTGTTCTTTCGCCATGGTTATTATCGTAAGGGCACATCGCATTTTCGTAAGGCGATTGATTCCATTGGGTTTGGCACAAAGGGTTTACCGCAGCAGTGCCGCGCGAAGAAGGCGAGCTGAACACTCCGCTCGTATAATCTGCCCACATTCTTGTTATTTCAGCAGTGGTGCTGCTCACATTCTCCTTTACATACACTATTTGTTTCTCATAGTTGTTCATCCACTTTTTAAGCGATGGTGCCAGGTCATTTAAAGTATAAGAGCTGCTTTCGCTGTAGCCCAGTACCGGCTGCACCAAATCATCGCCCGATACGATAATAAAACCGTGTTGGTTTACATTAAAAACATAATATACCGGGCGGTCGTCACTGCTGCGCCCCACACCGGCAGGCGTACGACATTCATATACTAACTGTATATGCTCCACAGGTATGGTCTGTATGGTCGCCTGTTGGTAAAAATTCTTTGCTACTTGCAATGCCTGATTCTTATCTACATCTTTTGCAAAGAGTAGCGCGAACAAGAACAATGCGCTGGTGGAAAGGAAAAATTTTTTCATAATCTGAGCTTTTAGTGTTGGTGGATAAATTGTTTGCAAATGTATTCGCTGAGTATCGTGCGCTTTATCCCCACATTGGGGGATATTGATTTTGCTCTTGAGCTTAACCGTTCAAAAGCATACGCACTCCTTCGGTTCCTATTTAAATGTAGTAATAAATCTTAAAGTGGTAAACAGCCAGCCTTATTTTTTTAACTCCCATCCGCCATTGGCAATTATTTCAACCCATCTCAACTCCAACAAATAGCAAACCGTTGAAAAAAGTTTTCTATATCGCCTTTACTTTCCTGCTCATTCCATTCAGTGTTCTGCTTTTATTCGATTAGTTTAGCCGCTAATCTCGGTTTCGTTTAATTTACATTGTTATGCTTGGTTTCGATAAGTTTTTTAATCGCAAAGTCTATAATCCTATCCGGAAGGATATTCTAAAAGAATACAACAGCCAGCGACCTTTAGGGCCGCAAAAAATGTTGTGCTATTCTCCTTTCCGCAGTATTTACTTTGGGCATCACGGCAAGGTGGTGTCTTGTTGTTACAACCGGACGCATATTTTGGGCGAATATCCCAAACAATCTATCAAAGAGATTTGGTTAGGCGAACAAGCCGAAAAGCTCAGGGACTATATTAAGCACAACGACCTCTCCTTAGGCTGTTCGGGTTGTGCGCAGCAGTTATTGGCCGGCAACTTTGATGCCGTGAAAGCCAAGCAATACGATGAAAGAAAACATAACAAGAACGGTTTTCCGAGTGTGATGGAGTTTGAGTTAAGCAACACTTGCAATTTAGAATGTGAAATGTGCAGCGGAGATTTTTCTTCGCTGATACGCGCAAAAAGAGAACACCTGCCTCCCCTCGAAAGCCCCTATGACGACCGCTTTGTGGAGCAGCTCGAAGAGTTTTTGCCTTATCTGGAAGAAGTAAAATTCTATGGCGGGGAACCTTTTTTGATAGAGATTTATTATAAGATTTGGGAGCGTATCATGGTCGTAAATCCCGCTATTCGCATCTCGGTGCAAACCAACGCAACCGTGCTGAATAACCGGGTGAAAAGAATTTTGGAAGCCACTAACTTTCACCTAAATGTCTCTTTTGACTCCCTGCAAAAGGACATGTATGAGCAAATACGGAAGAATGCAGAGTATGAGCGTACTTTAGAAAATCTGAAATGGTTTCGGGAATATTGCCGGGAGCGCGATACCTTTTTTGGAGTGTCGGTTTGTGCCATGCGGCAAAATTGGCGCGAACTGCCCGATTTTGTGAATTTCTGCAACGATATGGAGGTGCCCGTTTACTTCCATACCGTTTTTTATCCGGAACATTCGGCCATTCGCACGATGAAGCCCTCTGAACTGGAAGAAATCATTAACTACCTGAGTGGTTTCAGCTTCCCTGCCAATACTGCGGTAGAGCGAAAAAATCAAACCCATTATACGGGTGTGCTCAGTCAAATTACAGACTGGCACCAAACAGCACTGGCCTCCTTGAAATTTAAAGACGTGAAGATAAAGAACTGGAAACACCTTAAAGAGTTAGTCGTAGAGCATATCCAAAGTGACAGGTTGCAGAGCGAGGAAAACCGGATGGCAAAGGTGGAAAGGGTGTGCCAAAAAATGGATACGGTAGAACAAAACTTCACTCCGGAACTTTTTAATAAATCTATTGCGGTCTTAGACTTAGCAGACCCTATGGTGTTCGATAATATTATTCGCATGCTGGAGCAACACTCTGCTGCTGCACTTCTTGAAAAGGCAAAGGAGCAAGTGAATGTCGGCTGAATGGTTAATGTGCTTAGCGGTGCCTGAAATGAATTTTTATGCTCAATAGTTTTTCCCTCCTTCATAGGGGCAAATAGGGAACGGACGGCTGTAAAATAAAAGAGAGAAGGAAAATGTTTCTGTCTGTTCCAAATGCTTTGTGGCTGCGTTCTTTGCTGTGGGCAGTGGTTATTTTCTGCTTTAGCTCCTGTCACCATCAGTCTCATTCTATTGCCGTTACGAATGAAAAACAAGGAGACTCTCTATCGGTATATCATCTTTATCCTAAGCCGCAGTTTTTTACTTTGTCTATAGCGAACACCGGTGCTTTCCCTACTTCGTTTTATATCACTCCGCCTGCGGTGAATTTGTTTAGCAATGAATCTATTTTAAAAAGCATTCTGGAGCCGGGTATGAGTGATAAGCAAAAAGCCATTGCCGTATGGCAACTGATGTGTGTTTACCGATACCATTGCGATCCCATTTCGCAAAGCAGTCAGAAATTACACAATCCTGCTGAATTAATAAATGCCTTTGGCGGTGGCTTTTGCGATGATGTAAACTCTGCCTTGGTGCATTTGGCCTCTTTAGCCGGCCTCCAAGCTCGCCTCATTGGTTTGTCGGGGCACGTGGTAGCAGAAATATATTTTGAAAACGGCTGGCATTTCTTTGATGCCGATGGCCGGGTATATTTTGAAAATGAGAATGGTCATATATACAGCCTCCACGAACTCGCGGTGAATAAGCCCCTTTCTCAGAGAGAAGGTTTGCCGTTTTTGAAAAAGAAATTGTTACAGTCAACGATTTGTTCAGAGGAGGACAATCACCCCGATACTTTTCACCAATTTATTGACAGTAACTATAATTCCACTATCGCACTTCCGCCTCAATCGCTAATCCGGTTTTATTCGGCACCGGCTTCAATAATCAATAACATTATTGCTTACCTTAATCAGGATTCACTGCCGCACTATGCTAACCGGGGCAACTATAAGCAAGAGATAACTTTGAAAGAAGCCGCACAAGTAGTCAAAACAGAATTGAATTTTGCGATGACCAAGGTGCATGTTCGGTCTTATTTTCAAACATCTCCCTAC
>CAZQYO010000198.1:0-5806 GCA_964597415.1 uncultured Chitinophaga sp. | reverse complement strand
GGATATAGAAGCAGTTGTGCGCATTGCAAAGGAGAAGAATATAGTGACCGTTATGGATAACAGCTACTGTACATCGCTTGGTCAACGCTGTATAGAAATGGGAGTGGATATTGAAGTCCATTCGGCTACTAAATACTATGGCGGTCATAGCGATGTGGTAGCCGGCTTGTTGATTACTTCCCGTGAAATGGCCGGGCGTATTTTTTCTTCAGAGTTTATGAATCTGGGGGCCATCATTTCCCCACACGATGCTTGGTTGCTTATTCGCAGTTTAAGAACATTGCCAATCCGTCTTGAAAGAGTTAAAAGCAATACAGAGAAAGTAGTCGCTTTTTTGAAAAATCATCCGCAAATCGAATCGCTGATATATCCTTTTTCGGAAGATTTTAAACAGTACCAATTGGCTAAAAAACAAATGCAATGGTGTGGCGGACTTTTCTCGGCAACAGTGAAAGTAAATGATGTAGAACAGATGGAAACCTTTTGCAATAGCCTTCAGGCATTTGAGATGGCAGTTTCGTGGGGTGGTCACGAATCATTGATTTTACCTACCTGTAGTTTCTACCCGAAAGATAAGTATGACAGTTCGATATTTCCTTTCAATATGGTTCGAATTTATATTGGCCTTGAAGAACCTGATTTCTTAATCAATGATTTGAAACAAGCTTTCAAAAAAATCGAATAAGGAGAGATGAAAATCAGGTTTATTATACTTCTGTTGATGGGGATAACAGTGGTCAATGTTTCAGCACAAAGGGAATTTACCTCCATAGAAGAGGCATTGAAGACTCCTGACAACGTAAAAATTCTTAACTTGAGTAATAAGGGACTCACGGCACTTCCTTCATCTGTATTTAAATTGGTGAATCTTGAAAAGCTGAATATCTCTAGCAACAAACTGAGCACTTTGCCCAAAGAAATCTCGCACTTGGGGAAATTAAAATCTTTAAATCTGGCGGCCAATTCCTTTTCTATTTTCCCGTCTGCTATTTTCAATTTGAAAAACTTAGAAGAACTGGAAGTGAGTTTCAATCCTGTGGGCAATATCCCTCAAGAGTTGGTTTCCTTGAACAAATTAAAGAGAATGGCGGCTATTAAATGTAACTTGAAGGCTCTGCCTGATAAATTAGTTTCGATGCAAAGTATAGAGATCATAGATCTCTCCTATAATAATTTCAATTCTTTTCCTCTGCCTTTGACCGGAATGCAAAACCTTAAAACCATTGACCTGAGTTTTAATAAAGACTTATCTGCTTACCCGCCCGAAATTCATAATCTGGAATCTCTTCGCTTACTTAACCTGAAGAATACACAAATTACAGCAAAGCAGATTTCTGATGATTTATCTTGGTTGATCCCAAATTGCCAGATAATACAGTAGTTCGCTCTATTGAAATTTCGGATTATTTTAGGTGCTATGAATGAATCCTTGTTACAATTCATTTGGAAGTTTCGCCTTTTTGATTTCGCAGCCTTGCGAACTACTGAAGGGGAATCGGTGGAAATTGTAAGCCCGGGTTTTCACAATACAGATTCCGGTCCCGATTTTGAAAATGCCAAAATCAGGATAGGTCAAACTTTGTGGGTCGGGAATATAGAATTGCATATCTGCTCATCGGACTGGGATCAACATCAACATGGAAACAACGCTGCTTATGACAATGTGATTTTGCATGTAGTGTATGAAGATGACAGAAACACTGCTTCGCGCAAGAACGGGGAAAGAATTCCATTAGTCGTGTTGAAAGAGAGAATTCACTCCAATACGATGTATCGCTACGAGCAACTGACCCAACAGAAAAAGGGAATACCCTGTGCCCGTTTTTTCCCGGAAATTGAAAAGCAAACGCTATCCCTATTTATGACACACCTTTTGGTTGAAAGGTTAGAGCATAAAGTAAAACACATCTACGGAATACTAAATGAATGTAAAGGGGATTGGGAGAATACTGCGTTTCGTATCATAGCCCGTTACTTTGGTGCATCTGTAAACAAAGAACCTTTTGAACAATTAGCCCAATCTCTACCGGTTAAAATTTGGGCAAAGCACTCTTCTGATCCTTTACAAGTTGAAGCACTTCTTTTTGGTCAATCAGGTTTTTTGAATGATGATGTAGAGGATGACTACCCAAAGCAGTTAAAGAAGGAATATCAGTACTTGAAGCGGCTTCATGACCTGCAACCATTGCCTAAGCATATATGGAAATTGTTGCGTCTTCGGCCATCAAATTTTCCCACCTTGCGAATAGCGCAGTTCGCTTCGCTGCTTTCAAAAGAGACCAATATTTTTTCTGTACTGCTCGAAACAAAAGATATAAAGACCTTTCATCACTTTTTTAGTGTAGAGGTATCAGCCTACTGGAAGTCACATTATGTATTTGACAAAGAGGCGAAGCAGGTTCGATCGCACATCGGAACTACTACGAAAAATATTTTACTCATCAATGCGGTGGCTCCTTTGTTGTTTGCATACGGGAAGTATAAAGGGGAAGAAAACTATTGTGATTGGGCCTTGCAGTTGTTGGAAAGTTGTCCACCGGAAAAAAATATCTTGATGGATTATTGGATTTCATTAGGCGTTTCTCCTGCAAATGCTTTTGATACACAGGCTTTGCTGCAACTTCGCACGGACTATTGTAACCAGTTTCGTTGTCTTTCGTGTGCGGTGGGGTTGCAAATTCTGAAATAGTTTTTTTTATTTTGGGAAAATATGATTGAAACCATGCAGCATTTCGAAGATGTAAAATTCTTAGTGGAGCAGAATGTTTTCGGAGTTTGTGAGAGATTGGGCAATCGGCTAAAAATGCCTGCCAAAGACATTCGGCTGTTTTTTATTTACGCCAGTTGTATGGCTATCGGTTCTCCGGTTATTATTTATATGATTCTGGCATTTTGGATGAAAATGAAAGATTCCGTTCGCAGGGAAAGAAGTCCTGTATGGGATTTCTAAAAGGGATAATTAGCAATAACTATTAGCCGTGTAATTTTTGGTGCCCGGGACGAGATTCGAACTCGTACACCCTTGCGGGCGCTACCCCCTCAAAGTAGTGTGTCTACCAATTCCACCACCCGGGCAGGGGGTGCAAATATAGTTTTTAGGTGGAAAAAGAAAACGACTTGTGGCTTATGATTCTGAATGTGTGATGCCTAATTATCCGACTTTGAGTTTCTTATTTTTTTATTTTCGCAGTGTTATGAAACCTTGTTGTGAAGTTTGTTGTTGCTGTAATGCCCGCCAGAGGAAGGGAGTTGGAGGTTTTTTGCTATAAATAGTTTGCAATTAAATAATCACCAGAACCCTTCGGCTGTCCGAGGGGTTTTTGCTTTTTAAAATAGAGAGATATGCCTGCTGAAAAATTATCCATTGATTTTACAAAGTTGCCGAATAGGGCTTTGGCCTATGAATGGACTGATGAGCTGCTGGATTATTTTTTTCCTACTTCCCCAACTTCATCTGTCAGCAAGAAGAGCGATACTCCGCTTAGAGAAAAACTTATGGAACTACTCCTCCCTCTCCATCAACGGCTGTCGGGAACTCCATCCTCTATCACCGATACCTTCTTTGATCAATTGGAGACGATTTATAGTCAATTGATGGAGGATGCCGAGCTGTTTGTAAAAGCCGACCCTGCCGCTGAATGTATTGAGGAGGTGATTGTGGCCTATCCCGGTTTTTATGCCATCAGCATTCATCGTTTGGCACACGTGCTTTACGAATTGAAAGTGCCGATACTGCCCCGTATCATTGCTGAGTACGCGCATACAAAAACAGGAATTGATATTCATCCGGGAGCGCAAATAGGTGTGCCTTTTTTTATTGATCATGGTACGGGAGTAGTCATAGGACAGACAACCGTAATAGGCCGCAATGTGAAACTTTATCAGGGGGTTACTCTCGGAGCATTGGCGGTTCGCAAAGAGGAAAGTGGTGCCAAAAGACATCCCACCATTGAAGATAATGTCATCATCTACGCAGGCAGTTGTATCCTTGGCGGCAACACTGTTATTGGTCACGATAGCGTGATAGGCGGGAATGTGTGGCTCACCGAAAGCATACTTCCTTATTCTGTCGTGTATCATACTACTCAAGTGAAGGTGCGCGACAAATCAGAACTAAAAGACGTGATCAATTTTGTCATCTAATCATTTATAATTAAGACCGCATGAAGGCAAGCAACATTCTTGAAACAATTGGAAACACTCCGCACTTGCGTATCAATCGCTTATTTGGGAGCAGTCGCGAGGTTTGGATAAAGTTAGAAAGAGCGAATCCCGGAGGAAGTATTAAAGACCGCATCGCACTTGCCATGATAGAAGAGGCGGAAAGGAAGGGCCTATTGAAACCGGGCAGTGTAATTATTGAACCCACATCGGGCAATACAGGAGTGGGGTTGGCATTAGTGGCAGCCGTAAAAGGATACCGGATTATTCTTGTGATGCCGGAGAGTATGAGCATGGAAAGGCGCAATTTGATGAAGGCCTATGGGGCGCAATTTGAACTAACCCCTCGCGAAAAGGGGATGAATAGAGCTATTGAGCGTGCCCGCGAACTGTCGGAGAGTATCCCCAACTCATGGGTGCCGCAGCAATTTGATAACCCGGAAAATACGGAGGCGCATTTGAGGGGTACGGCACAGGAAATACTCCATGATTTCCCCGAAGGCCTCGATTATCTGATCACCGGTGTAGGGACCGGTGGGCACATTACCGGGATCAGTCGGCTGCTGAAAAAGAAATTCCCTTTACTAAAAGTGTTTGCAGTAGAGCCTACTCTTTCGCCTGTTATCAGCGGAGGGAAACCCGGGCCACATCCTATTCAAGGTATCGGAACCGGATTTATCCCTGCCAATTTAGACCTTAGTTTGTTGGATGGCACTATACAGATTACCCAAGAAGAAGCTTTTGAATATGCGCGTAAAGCGGCCAGAGAGGAAGGTCTCTTGGGAGGAATATCCTCCGGTGCCACACTTGCGGCTATTGCCAAAAAAATCCCCGAATTAGAAAAGGACGCAAGAATTCTCGGTATCAATTACGACACTGGCGAACGATACCTGAGTATAGAAGGTCTTTTTGACCTGTAATTGCTCGTTTAACCTTAAATAATATTTGTTGAAGCAAAAGGAAATCCTATTTTTGCCGTCCGTTTTGAAAGATGCTTCCAACTAATTCAAAACGGGATCGTTCTTCAGAGTGAACCAATGCCGAAGGAATGTGAGCCTGAAGCCAAGTGATCCGCGAAGACAAAATAAACATGGTATAACAAAGTAAAACGTATAAAAAATGGCAGATTTAAAAGCATTGGCCGAACAATTAGTAAGCCTTACAGTAAAAGATGTTCAGGAGTTAGCTAACATTTTAAAAGCAGATTATGGTATCGAACCTGCTGCTGCTGCAGTTGCTATAGCTGCGGGTCCTGCTGCTGCCGGAGCAGCTGCTGTTGAGCAAACGGAGTTCGATGTAATTCTGAAAAGTGCAGGCGCACAGAAACTGAACGTAGTTAAGTTGGTTAAAGACCTTACCGGTCTGGGACTGAAAGAAGCTAAAGATTTAGTGGATGGTGCTCCTAAAGCAATAAAAGAAAAAGTGGACAAAGCAACTGCTGAAGATCTTAAAAAGAAATTAGAAGAAGCAGGGGCTGAGATTGAAGTGAAGTAATTCGTTTCTTTTTCCAACATAAAAAAAGCATCCGCCAGTGGATGCTTTTTTTATGTATCCTACTCTATCCGCAAAGATTCCTGTTCAGTGTTTTGCCGTTCCCAACTGGTTGGGGAAGGTTCCGGCCGGCATCCTTGTATTTCTATAAAGG
>CAZQYO010000197.1:0-5811 GCA_964597415.1 uncultured Chitinophaga sp. | reverse complement strand
CCGCTTAAATTGCATTGTATATCGAAGCGGATAAATCATTGATAAGCAAATGAGTGAGAATACTTTTTTTCATTTGATGCTTGAAGCATTAAAGGCACTCATCTTCTCTGGCGGGCATGGGAAGAATGGAGAATTAAAATGGAAGCTGAGAATTATGGTCTTGTCCGCAAAATGCGCTGTAGCGCGAACGCCCGTTGGAGAGTAAGGTGCCCGGTATGGCCGCAGTAAGGCGCAAAGTATTTAAAAATCTTCCCCCATTCGGCAGTCGTTCAGGTTTGATTACTGCCAAAGTGAACGCATGGAGGAATGCGGAGAACTGCGACAGGGCATCCTTATATTTTATCTTGCATTTTATCTCAATAAATAATAGGTTAGAGCAGCAAAAAAACCTGTACCATGTTATGGATAAAATAGTTTTTACCTTAAACAACACCGGCATTCACCACGACCATTCGGCTATGGCCTTTGTCACGGTAGAATATTTACTGCAACATACGGAATCGGGGGCGCACCGGTTTATCAGCAACCTCAGCAGTTATACGGTGGAAGATTTTCAACGTCTGAGTTTGCGCGTAAAAGATGAATCCCAAACGCAGGTGCCCATGAACGAAAAGCATTTGATTATTTTTTATTCGGTAGTGTACTATGCCTGCGCAGCTTATGTGAACCCTACGGAGAAAAAAATATTGCGCAAGATGTTTCAACAACAACCGGATGATCTGCCTATGATAACCGAAAAACTTTTAGCTTTTGGAGCAGTGGTATCACAAAAACTGCGCAAAGATTTTACGCATCTTAGAACCTTCAGCAAAGTAGCCGAACGTATTGCTATTGATTGAGCGAGGAGTAAGTTTTGCAGGCAAACGACTAATCATTCAGTTTCAAGACGGCTATAAAGGCTTCTTGCGGTACTTCTACCTTTCCGAACTGGCGCATCTTTTTCTTTCCCTTTTTTTGCTTTTCGAGCAGTTTGCGTTTGCGGGAAATATCGCCTCCATAACATTTAGCGGTTACATCTTTGCGCATGGCCGATATGTTCTCGCGAGCAATTATTTTAGCTCCGATGGCGGCTTGTACAGGAATCATAAACATTTGTCGGGGGATCAGTTCTTTGAGCTTTTCGCACATCTTTCGCCCAAAGTCTTCTGCCTTGCTTCGGTGTATCATGGCACTAAAAGCATCTACCTGTTCTGCGTTCAAAAGAATATCTAGTTTTACCAAATCTCCCGCTCTGTAATCTATGGTGTGATAGTCGAAAGACGCATACCCTCTCGAAATGGACTTTAAGCGATCATAGAAGTCAAATACAATCTCTGCCAACGGCATTTCAAATACCAATTCCACTCTATCTTCAGTCAAGTAGTTCTGGTTGATAAGGATTCCGCGCTTATCCATGCAAAGGGTCATTATCGCCCCAATATACTCGGGCTTAGTGATTACCTGCGCCCGGATATAAGGCTCTTCGATTCGGTCAATGCGCTGCACTTCGGGCATATCGGCCGGGTTGTGAATGGTTAAATGTTCGCCATTAGTGAGGTAGGCTTCATAACTTACCTGAGGCACCGTGGTCAGGATGGTCATATCGTATTCACGTTCGAGCCTTTCCTGCACAATTTCCAAATGCAGCAAGCCGAGAAAGCCGCATCGGAAACCAAAGCCGAGCGCAATAGAAGTTTCCGGTTCAAACACTAAGGAGGCATCGTTTAGTTGCAATTTCTCCAGCGAATCGCGCAGGCCGGAGTAATCGTCATTATCCATGGGGTAAATACCGGCAAAGACCATCGGCTTCACGTCTTCAAACCCATGTATCGCTTCCTTGCAGGGGTTATTGGCCAATGTAATAGTATCGCCCACTTTAATTTCCTTCGCATTTTTAATTCCTGTAATGATGTAACCCACGTCACCGGTTTTTACTTCATTTCTCGGCTCCATGTCAAATCTTAGAATCCCCACTTCATCGGCCACATACACGGCTTTAGTGTTTACAAACTTTACGGTATCTCCTTTCTTGATTGCCCCGTCAAGTATCCGGTAATATGCAATAACTCCCCGGAAGGGATTAAAAATAGAATCGAAAATCAGGGCGCGCAAAGGGGCTTCGGGATTACCCTTAGGAGCCGGAATACGCTCAATAATGGCATCAAATATTTTTTCGATTCCCTGACCGGTTCTTCCGGAAGCGTGTATAATGTCTTTCCGCTCGCAGCCTACCAATTGCATCATCTGCTCCTCCACTTGTTCGGGATTTGCCCCCGGCATGTCAATTTTGTTTACCACCGGAATGATGGTCAAGCCCTGATCTAAAGCCAAATAGAGATTGGAGATGGTTTGCGCCTGTATTCCCTGAGAGGCATCTACCAGCAGCAAAGCTCCTTCGCAAGCAGCGAGGGAACGGGACACTTCATAGCTAAAATCCACGTGACCGGGAGTATCAATCAGATTGAGCACATATTTTTTGCCCTTGTAAGGAAAGTCCATTTGAATGGCGTGGCTTTTAATCGTAATGCCACGTTCTCTTTCCAAATCCATATTATCGAGCACCGTATCCATCATCTTTCTTTCCGTGATGGTTTTGGTAGTTTCGATCATACGGTCTGCCAATGTTGACTTGCCGTGATCAATATGTGCTATGATGCAGAAATTGCGAAGGTTTTCCATAGAGGGCGCGAAGATATGTAAAGTTTTCAGCCTCCCCCACAGTGATCTTTCTATTTTGCCCATTGCAGTTACAAGAATATATGGCTAACTTTCGGAAGTGAAAAAACTTTACCTTCTCTTATTTTCTCTCTTTCTCTTTTTGGGTTCTGCTCAAGCAGAGTGGAGTTTAGAGTTTTGCCAGCGCGACAGCAGTGGATTTTGTTTAGGCCAAAGTGATTTGTTTTTTTGGAATGGCGATAAAACTCAGGTGATTTTAATGCTGCGAAATAAAGCGGGGATGACCATCCCGAAAATGGAAATCAAAATATTTGAAATGGCTTCTGCCCAAAACGGGGAAATTTATGCCGATCTGCATGTTTATGCCCGCAGCGAATGGAAACAAGTTTCTAAAAGGATATACTTTGTAAAACCGGGCTACTACAAAGTGGAAATATATGATGAGAAAATGAACCGGTTAGCAGAGAACTTTCTCACCATCAGTGACCGGGAAAACTGAGTTACTTTACTTTCCTATACAGACGAAAATACAAGTACATCATTCCGGGAATAAGGATAAATGAAATGCGAAAGACATGGGAGGAATGGAAGTATTTCGGTTGGGTAAGAAATATACCTGCAATAGCCATAAGCACAATGACCATTCCCCAGAAAAACACTTTAGCTCCACCTCTTTCGTAAAAAGTTTTACGCTGCTGAATGGGTGGAGGCAGAAATTCCCCCGTTTTAATTTCGGGCTGAATTACTTCCACATTCCTTTTGCGGCTCTCCTCGACTGGAGCATTTTCCGGTGCTACTTTTAAGCGGTGCACTACCATCTCAAATGATTCCAGAAACCCCTGAAATACTTCCTTATCAGAGCCATCATCGGTCACCTTCCACACTTCACCGTCCCGAAATGTCAATTCGAGGTAGTTGTATTCTCGCAATGAACGATTCAAATCCGCTCCTTGTTTGTAGTATTTTATTTCGCCCCAAGGCTTTAGGCTAAAACTATGCTTATTGCCTAAAGTAGTGACCACTACACGGGAAATTCCATTTTCATTCAGGGTATATTCTGCCTTTCCCGAAAATCGAAGAAGTATAACCAGCATGGGGACTATGAGGCCAATCATACTGATTCCCACACCTGCTTGGAGTAGTAGCAATATAGACATTCCCACTCCCCCTGCTGACATCATTAATAGAACAAGCCGGGTGTTATTTTTTAGCAGGTGAGCTGAAGTAATAAAGCGGGTGCGGGGAATACTCATCTATTGCTTAACTATACGAATAGTCTGATGCGTATAGGCATTTACTAATTCTACCAAATAGATTCCCTTTTCAAAAGCCAAAGTGCCGATGTTACAGGTGGAAGTAAAATCGCTTTCCAAGAGCAGTTTGCCGGAAATATCGAACAGACGCAAATGGGTTTGTCCGGCAAAAGAGTTTTCATTTCTTATCTGCATATAATCTGCAACAGGATTCGGAATAGCCGTAAACCCATTTTCCATCTTATCCTCAAAAATACTATTAACTACAGGTGGATGATATTCTGCTACAAACAAATCATTGCCGTCTGCATAAGTAAGTTGCATATTACCAAAACTACAGGTATGAATATAATAGCCGCATAGTGCCACGTTTCCATTTGGCGATACCGCTACTCCCAAGCCGCAGTCGGTATTCTCCCCTCCTGCTTTATCTATCCACCTTAAATTGCCATCCGGGTCGTAGCTGACAATAAACACATCGCGGTCGGCTCCGGTAATCGTATGCCCATCAAAGGTGGTAGATACCTGAAATACCCCTGTAGCAAAAACATTATTCGAAGTATCAGTAGTTACACCATAACCTACATCTAATTGCAATCCCTTTCCTGCTTTCACCCATAAATTATTTCCGGATGAATCGTATTTCGCTACAAAAACATCATTGTAGTCATAGTAAGTAATCTGGTGAATTCCGAAATTGGCAGTACCTGCAAAATAGCCGGTGATGATGGGGTTTCCTTCTCTATCTACAGTTATGGCATTTCCGGCATCTTCGTAATTGCTGCCGGCAGTATTCAGCCACTTTATATTTCCATCATTATCTAAACAAGCTAAAAAAATATCGTAGCTGGGCGAGTTAGACGAAACAGTCGAACTCCCCATACTGAAATTAGCCCCAAAAAAGCCGGTCACGTAAAAGGATTGTTGTTTATCATGGGCAATACCCGAAATCAGATTGGCATTATTGCCCTGTGTGGACTTAGCCCATAGTAATTGGCCGTTGTTGTTGTATTTGCAAAAGAAAGATTCCGTAAAAAAGTTGGGGGTAGAAAGTGCTATAGTGTCAAAGGATATATTTCTTTCGTAAGAACCGGCAGCATATATGTTCCCATCGGAATCTAAGTCTATTGAACTGACATAATCAAAATTTGAGCCTCCACCGGATTTCACCCAAATCAAATTCCCGTTTAAATTATATTTCGCAACAAAGCCATCTGCTTCTCCTTTTCCTCTCAACATAGTATTTTCAAACCAGGCGGTATCTGTCAAATATCCTCCCACATACAAGTAACCGTTGAAATAACGGATAGCGTTGCCCTGGTCATTCTTTTCTCCGCCTGCGGTTTTCAACCAAACCAAATTACCGGCAGTATCATATTTAACGAGAATCACATCATACACCCCTTTGCCTTGATAAATAGTTCCCGAAAAATTGGCCATGCCGGCTAAGTTACCGGTGATGTACACATTTCCTTCGTCATCTACCGCTACACCATTGGCGGCTTCATTTCCTATTCCTCCTTCTCCCAAAGCCCATGTGTAACTCTGCGAAAAAGCCAAACAAGAGAAAGTGAGAAAAAGCGAAAAAGAAAAAAAGCGGGAAAGCAGGTAGTTAATCATTCCCTCAAAGCAAAGAAATTCGTCTAACTATTTATTGCATTTGCAGAAGAAATTGCAGATAAGTGAGCGAGTACAGGGCAGACATTGTTCATAATCTCCTATTCTATCAACACTTTAGCAAATTTAATCCACACCTCTTTAAAACGTTGTCGTTATCTGTATTTTTGTGAAACCCCTATAAAATGGCAAAGTACATATTTGTAACCGGTGGAGTAACCTCATCGTTAGGAAAAGGCATTTTTGCAGCGTCACTGGCTAAGTTGCTACAATCAAAAGGATACCG
>CAZQYO010000196.1:0-5821 GCA_964597415.1 uncultured Chitinophaga sp. | reverse complement strand
CCGGCTGTAGATGGCATCGTGCTGCTTGTAGTTAATCTTGCGCTCCCCCATGCCGTGCTGCTCTATCTCCTTCAATACCGCAGCTATAGCTTGCTCGACTTCCATCCCGTTCAGGAAATCACTGTTTACCATTTTCCCTACTTTATCTCCCATGTCTGCATCGGGGTGCTGACTTCTGTC
Organism: uncultured Chitinophaga sp.; assembly: GCA_964597415.1. Classification (GTDB taxonomy): domain Bacteria; phylum Bacteroidota; class Bacteroidia; order Chitinophagales; family LD1; genus Bog-950. Next base: position 5,641 of record CAZQYO010000196.1, on the reverse strand, counting down.
TATCACGTCAATGATGGGCAGTCCGAATTTCTCGGCAAACCGATGGTCGCGTTCATCATCGGCAGGCACCGCCATAATTGCTCCTGTTCCATAGCCTGCCAGCACATACTCGGCTATGTAAATCGGAATCGCTGTGCCGGTAAAAGGATGGCGTGCATAAGAACCGGTAAACTCACCGGTTACTTTTTTTTCCTGTTGCCGCTCTACATCTGTGCGGCTTTTTACATAAGCGAGATAATTTTCTATGGCTTGCTGCTGCCCCGGGGTGGTCAACTCTTTTACCAGCTCATGTTCGGGTGCCAGCACCAAAAAAGTGGCTCCGAAGATAGTATCCGGTCGGGTAGTGAATACTTGCACTTCGCGCATACCCGGCAAGTCTTTCTCTTCCTTCTCAATTTCTTTAGAGGAAACCTGGGCGAGGCGAAATTTTAGTAGCGCTCCTTCACTTCTGCCTATCCAGTTACGCTGCTGTTCTTTGAGCGATTCGCTCCAGTCCACTCGATTTAATCCTTCTATCAGTCGGTCACTATATACGGTAATGCGAAGAAACCACTGGCGCATTTTGCGCTTCACTACGGGGTAGCCTCCGCGCTCGCTCTTTCCCTCTTTCACTTCATCATTGGCCAACACACAACCCAATGCCTCGCACCAGTTCACTTCGGCAAAGGAAAGATACACTAAGCGGTAGTTCATCAATTCGGCTTGCTTATCGGCTTCGTCCAAGCTGTTCCATTCCCCGATCTCAGACCGCAACTCCCCATTTTTAAGTTTTTCTATCAAGGTATCTATCGGTTCCGCCCGGTCAGTTTCCTTGTTGTACCAACTGTTGTATAACTGTAGAAATATCCACTGAGTCCATTTGTAGTAAGCAGGATCACAGGTCTTCACCTCGCGGCTCCAGTCAAAACTAAAGCCAATTTTATCTAATTGTTCGCGGTAGCGCTGAATAGCCTTTCGGGTAGTTTCTGCGGGATGGGTACCCGTTTCTATCGCGTACTGTTCGGCCGGCAATCCAAACGCATCGTACCCCATCGGGTGCAGCACGTTAAAGCCCTTCAGTCTTTTATATCGCGCATAAATATCACTGGCCACATAGCCCAACGGATGCCCCACATGCAAACCAACCCCACTGGGATAGGGAAACATATCCAACACATAATACTTAGGGCGTTGCGGATCTTCGGTTACTTTATAAACCTCTTTCTCCACCCACACCTTCTTCCATTTATCTTCAATCCTTCTAAAATCGTATTCCATTAATCGCTCTAAAAATGAGCCTCAAAGAAAATCGAATTATTCAATCCTTGCAAAACGCTGGGATGTTACGATGCGTTAAGGAGCGTTAGGGCGGCTTTTCAATTTTATTATTTTCGCTCCGCCTTTAAGCAGGGCGTATAAATTTATAGTATGAAGATGAATGTCCGGTTTATTGTCCTCTTATTCATGGGCGTATTGTGTAGCCAGTTCGTCCACTCTCAAAATAACGAGGAAGACAATAAACGCAAATACGATCAGGTGGAGAAATTTGATGAGGTATTCAGCCTTATCAGAAATTACTACACCGATACAGTGAATGAGCAGAAATTAGTAGAAGATGCCATCACTAAAGTGCTGGAAGATTTAGACCCGCACTCCTCTTTTGTGAGGGCGAAGGATGTGAAGCGGAGTGAGGAAAGCTTAGTGGGCAATTTTGAAGGAATAGGCATCACTTTCCAGATATTGAAAGATACCATCATCGTATTGGAAGTAATCCCTGGCGGTCCCTCCGAAAAAGTGGGCTTAATGGCCGGGGATAAGATTGTAATGGTAAATGACAGTACAGTAGCCGGAGTGAGCATAGACAATAACACCGTGATTAAGAAATTGAGAGGGAGCAAAGGCACTAAGGTAAAAGTGGGGATTCTGCGCCATGACGAAACCAGCTTAATAGATTTCACTATTGTGCGCGATAAAATTCCCATTTACAGTGTGACCGCCTCTTACATGGCAGCTCCCGGAGTGGGCTACATCAAGTTCGAAAGATTTGCAGCTACCACCATGCAAGAATTTGTATCGGCTTTGGAAAAACTACGCGCCAAAGGAATGAAAGATTTGATTCTGGATTTGCAAGGCAATGTGGGCGGGTATCTCTATACCGCAGTGGACATGTGCAACCAGTTTTTGGGCGACAACCAGTTGATTGTTTACACTCAGGGCTTGCACGCCCCTTACCAACCTTATTTCTCAAATGGTCACGGCATATTCAAAGAAGGCAAAGTGGTAGTGATGACCGATGAAGGGAGTGCTTCGGCTGCTGAAATTCTTTCCGGTTGCATTCAGGATAATGACCGCGGACTGTTAGTGGGCAGAAGAACCTTCGGCAAAGGATTAGTGCAAAAACCCTTTACCCTATCCGATGGTTCGCAACTGAAGCTTACCACTGCTCATTACTATACCCCAAGCGGTCGCTGCATCCAAAAGTCATATAGCCACGGACTAAAGGAATACCGCGAGGATTATAAAGAGCGATTTGAGTCAGGCGAGTTATTCGGCAAGGACACATTCAAGTTTAACGACTCACTGTTATACCACACCAAGAACGGGCGCGAGGTGTATGGCGGTGGCGGAGTAATGCCCGACTTTTTTGTTCCGGTAGATACTTCCGAGATTTCTCCTCTGTATAATCTGCTTATCCGCAAGGGGGTCGAAAATAGATTTTGCTTGGAATATGTGGATCGCCACCGCGAAGAATTGAACAAAGCATACATCAATGGCGATAATTTTTTCAACCATTTTAACATTGATACTGTTATACTGGGAGAATATTTCAAAGCAGCCGTGGCCGACAGCGCTATACGTTTAAAAGAAGGCATGGATCCTCAAACATTTTGGCAGTTTTTGGGAGCCGTGCAAAATGATTCCGTCATGAACTTTGAACGCGATTATTCTAAATCGGAAAAGTTGATAAAGGCAAGGCTGAAGGCTAATATAGGAAGGAACCTGTACGATACAGGAATGTGGTACCGGGTGATCAATGCGACCATCAATAATATATATGCAAAGGCACTTCAGGTCATCACTAATCCTTCTAATTTTAACGAGTTGAAACCTAAGATAACCGATGACAAGAAAAGCGATAGTGGGAAAGAGAAAAAAGCACGCAAGAAAAAAGTGAAGATAGTTACTAAATAGTACAGAGAGTTATGGCACATATAGGATTGTTTTATGGAACAGACACCGGCAACACAGAAAGAATTGCCAAGCAGATAAAAACGCTTTTAGAAGAACGCGGCAATACTGTGGACTTGTTAGAGATTTATAAAAAAACAAAGGACGACATGGCCAAGTACGAGTTTTTGGTGCTTGGTATGCCCACTTGGTATGATGGCGAGTTACAAGGCGACTGGGAAGAGTTTATCCCCGAAATGGAGCAAATAGATTTTACCGGCAAGCAAGTTGCCTTCTTTGGGCTGGGCGATCAGTACGGCTATTCCTCATACTTTATTGATGCCCTTCAGCTTTTTGCGGAGATTGTAGAAAAAAGATCAGGCAACTTAATTGGATTATGGCCGGTAGAAGGCTACGAGCACGACTATTCTAAAGCACAGCGGGGCGATAAGTTTTTAGGCCTGGCCTTAGATGAAGACAATCAGGAAGAACTTTCCAATGAGCGGATTGATAAATGGGTCAGCCAGATATTGGCTGAAGTAGAAATCAAAAAGACTACCGCAGTGTAAACTGCCATCCTGTTTTTGCAAACATTTTTTTTCATTATAAAACCGTTTTTATGAACACCAAACTATGTAAGTACATCTCTGTAAATGTGCGTGATTATGAAAAAGCTATTGATTTTTACTCAGAAACACTGGGCTGGGATTTGATAGACTACAATCCCAAAGAAACCAAATTCAAAAAGAACGGTTATTACCTGCGCTTGACAAATAATGAGCAGGATGCAGGTATCGCACATCTGGAATATGAAGTAGAGGACATTACCTCTGCCAAGACGGAATTAAAAAAGCAAGGCTGTGAAATAGTAAAAACTAATTCCTCTAAGAGCCTGATATATGCAGACCCCTTCGGGCTACATTTCCACGTGTACGAAAAAGAATCTTAATAAAACCGGGCAAGCCCGGCTCTTTACAAATACTTAAAGTTGAACTTAGGGTTCAGTTTGAGTAGTGATTCGTAAATCAGTTGGATAACGTTTTCTACATCCTCTATCGAAACCATTTCTACCGTGGTGTGCATATAGCGAAGCGGTAAGGAGATAAGTACCGAAGGCACACCTCCATTGGCGTAGGCAAAAGCATCGGTATCAGTTCCGGTAGAGCGGGAAGCCGCATCTATCTGATAAGGAATTTTCTTCTCCTTTGCGGTGGATATCACAAAGTCGAGGAGTTTGTTATGTACGGCAGGGCCTACCGTAAGCACCGGACCATTCCCTGCTTTAAAGTCTCCCTCTATCACTTTATCAATCATAGGGGTAGTGGTATCGTGGCACACATCGGTAACAATAGCGCAATCGGGGCGAATAGATTGCACCACCATTTCGGCTCCGCGAAGCCCTACTTCTTCCTGCACCGAGTTCACAATGTAAAGGGCAAAAGGCAACTTCTTCTTATTCTCTTTCAGCATCCGGGCCACCTTCGCAATCATAAATCCTCCGGTTCGGTTGTCGAGTGCGCGCCCCCCGAAATAGCGGTCGTTCAGCACAAAAAATTCATCCTGATAAGTAATCACACAACCCACATGAATGCCCATCGCCTCTACTTCCTTTTTGGTAGTAGCCCCGCAATCCAGAAAAATGTTCGTAACCGTAGGTGCTTGCTCTTTGCCATCCTTGCGAGTGTGAATAGCCGGCCAGCCAAACACTGCGGGAATCTTCTTTCCATCGCGGGTGTGAATCCACACTCTTTTAGAAGGCGCAATCTGATGGTCGCTGCCTCCGTTGCGCTTCACATATATCAATCCCAAATCAGTGATGTAAGACACAAACCATGAAATCTCATCGGCATGTGCCTCTATGGCCACCTTAAAAGGAGCATCGGGGTTTACCACGCCATACACCGTTCCATAATTGTCCACCTCATATTTATCAATGGCGGGCTTCAGATAATTTAGCCACAGCTTCTGGCCTTCCGCCTCAAATCCCGTAGGGCTTGGATTGTTGATATACGCTTCAAAAAACTTCTTGTCTTCTGCGGTTAATATGCTTGCCGCTTTTTTAGCAGTTGCTTTCTTTTTGGTCGCCATTGATTTACTTTTCGTGAATAAGAAAGCGCAAGATTAGATAATATGGTATAGAACCCAAAAAATATGAACAGATTAAATACCATGCGGTGTACTGTTCAAAATAAGAAGGACGAGTGGGTGCCTCTACTTTTATCCGCCACAAACAAACCGGCTGCCCTGCATGATGCGGAGGAACACTGCACCAACAAAAAATTTAAAATACTTGGCGCCTTACTGCGCCCAACTTCGGCACATTACTCTCCAACGGGCGTTCTTGCTGTAGCGCTTTTTACCGATAAGATCATTTCAATTTGTCATCGGCAATAGGCAATTCAAAATTCAATATTCGATCTTGCTAAGTGCCACAAACGGCAGTTCGTCTAAAAACCTCCGTTACACCTCAAATATAAGCGAATACCGCTTTGTT
>CAZQYO010000195.1:0-5888 GCA_964597415.1 uncultured Chitinophaga sp. | reverse complement strand
CATAGTTATCAAGAAAATCAACGGTATCTTTATCTAAATCATTCACCATAAATTTCTTCATTTCTCCACCGGGAAAGCAGAAGAGATAAACCTTTGTTCCCACTACATTGTGAGTGGGAGGCCCTGCATAAGCTCCCCAACCATAGAAAAAGGACGGTATGTTATAGCCGGTATTCAAAGCTCCAAAATTTAAAAGTGTATCGGAATCATGTACGTTTAACCAAGAATGGTAGTCGGTAGTATCTACCACCACATTGAAAGAATCAGCCGTAAAGCCCGGAATTTCATACACCTTAATCCCATTCGCTTCATTAATGCGCAGCGATGCTCCTTGTAAAGTATTACTTGGAAATTGAGATGGCTGCACGGATAAGGCTAAATGCCAATCTGTGTTAGAAGCAGTAGTTTTAGTTCCGGTAGATAATTGATAGAAGACCATTTCAGTATTACCTGCCCCGGTTATGGCAGAATCATTAGCCGCAATGCTTTGCGAATAGCCTGTTACAAAAAATGAACAGGAAAGAAGGGTAAACACTAAGCTTTTCATATTTCTATTTAGATTTGCGGGCAAAGGTGTACCGCTAACATGACTATACAAAGGCACTTTTGTCATAGTATTGTCATATTCCTTACAACCTCGTTAAACCAAATTATATGATACAAAATAATCTTCCGGAAAGTGCCCGCACATGGGTATATCAGAGTTCACGGAAACTCACGATGGCAGAAGTCATCCTTATCAAACAAAAAATAAACGAGTTTGTGGCGCAGTGGACTTCGCACAATCAAAAAGTAAACGGATGGGGCGATTTGCTTTATGACCGTTTTCTGATTTTAATGGCCGAAGAGGAAACAGAAAGATTAGGCGGATGCTCCGTTGACTCCTCTGTTAACTTCATAAAAAGTCTTGAAAAGGAATTTCAAATTAACTTCTTAGACCGATGGAACATTGCTTACAAAATGGGTAATGAAGTGTTGAGCGCCAACCGCGAGGACTTCTCTCGTTTGTTGGACGAAGGCAAAGTACACAACCACACCATCGTGTTTAATAACTTAGTGCAAACCAAAGCTGAGTTATTAGAAAAGTGGCAGGTGCCATATAGCGATCACTGGTTAAAAAGCGTAGCTTCTACCAATACTTCTTTTAAGTCGTTGTTGTAAGCAAACTCACTTTTTGCTAATTTCTTTTCGTTTCCAAAACTGAGTTGTGCAGAAATTCCCTGCTGTTGTCCTTCACCGAAATAAAACCGGAGCGGTAAAGCGTTTTCATCCGTGGATATTTTCAGGAGCCGTTAAAAAGACGGAAGGTGCTCTACATTCGGGGCAAGTAGTTGAAGTGTATTCAGAAGATGGCACTTACTTGGCTACCGGACATTATGGGAAAGGCAGTGTGGCAGTTAGAATTTTTTCGTTTCAAAAGGTAACCGACCTCCCTCAACTTTGGAGAACCAAACTGCAAAGTGCTTACCATTTACGGAAACAAATAGGGCTAACAGATAGCGCACAAACAACTACTTACCGGTTAGTGTTTGGAGAAGGAGACGGAATGCCTGGGCTGATTATTGATTGGTATAACGGCACCGCAGTTATTCAAGCTCACTTTGCGGGAATGTACAACGAGCGGCAAAATATCTGCGCAGCTTTACAAGAGCTATACGGCAATACCTTAAAAGCAGTGTTCGACAAAAGCGGAGAAACCCTCCACAAAGTAGAATCTCTTTCAGAGACAAAAACTGCGGAATATTTATTTGGGAAACCGGAAACAGACATCGTCAACGAAAACGGTCTCCTCTTCAGAGTGAATTGGGAACAAGGACAAAAAACCGGCTTCTTTATTGACCAACGCGACAATAGGAGTTTATTAGCCTCCTACAGCAAAGACAAAAAAATATTAAATGCGTTTTGCTACTCCGGAGGGTTTTCAGTGTACGGCCTAAAAGCAGGAGCCTCTTCTGTTCATTCCGTTGATAGTTCTGCCAAGGCCATTGACTGGACAAACGAAAACACAACACTAAATGGATCATGGGGAGAGCGACATCAATCTTTCGCTATGGATGTTTTTGATTTTATCAAGCAATCAGAGGAAGAGTATGACATCATTATTTTAGATCCTCCTGCCTTTGCTAAAAGCCAATCAGCACGGCACAATGCTATACAGGCCTATACCAGACTCAACAACATCGCTTTGAAAAAAATACGAAAGGGAGGACTTCTGTTTACGTTCTCTTGTTCGCAGGTGGTTACTCCCGATATGTTTAACGGAGCTATAACCTCTGCCGCTATAGATTCGGGTAGAAAAGTGCAGGTGCTGCATCACCTGACTCAACCGGCCGATCATCCTGTGAGTATATACAACCCCGAAGGTCTATACTTGAAAGGACTGGTTTTATATGTAGAGTGATTTGTAAAACTTTGTAATGCCCGCTATTGCGCTGCAACCTTTTTACTATTCTATGTTACTTCTTAGGGTTAAGATTTTTTAACTGGGAGTAAAAAACAAGGGATACTGCCTTTTTAATGAATTCGGATATTTTTGGCGCTGATTAAAATGTGACTATGAAGAAACCCGCACTTTCAGTAATTCTGTTTTTTGCACTGTTTACCTTTACGTATGCTACTTCCGGAAACACTACTCCCAAGGGAATGAATATTCACCTGACGGTAAAAGGGCTGGAGGGTTCCACCATGATATTAGCCAACTACTTTGGCGATAAACAATATGTAAAAGATACTTTGCAGTTTGACAAAAAATCGAGTATCACCATTAAGGCCGACACTATGTTACCCGGTGGCGTTTACTTAGCCGTGTTTCCGGCTATGGGCAACCGCTACTTTGAATTCATTGTAAGCGAACCTTCTTTCAGTTTAGAGACAGACACCTTTGATTTGACAGGGCACCTGAAAGTAATCGGCTCTAAAGAGAATACCCTGTTCTATGATGACATGAAGTTTTTGGGACAAATGAAGCAAAAGTCCGATTCGCTTTCTAAGTTATATCGCGAAGCGAAAGATCAAAAACAAAAGGACATCTACTATGCTGATTTGAAAGCGATAGACCAAGAAGTAAAAGATAAACGCAATCAGGTGATAGCGCAGAATCCAACTATGTTTTACGCCAAACTAATAAAGGCGATGAAAGAAATAGAAGTGCCTGATTTCCCTCGTGATGCAAAAGGCAACATCACCGATTCAAGTTGGCAATGGAGGTATTATAAAGCACATTATTGGGATAATGTTGATTTGCGCGATGACCGATTGCTGCGTTGCCCGGTACTACACAATAAGTTGAAAACCTTTATGACGCAAACCACCGTTCAAAATCCCGATTCTATTATTGCTTCGGGAGAGGATGTGCTCTCCAAAACAGATAAGAAAGGAGAAATGTATCGCTACATTCTCACTTACATTTTCAACGAAATGGCGAACTCAAAAATCATGGGATTTGATGGTGCGTATGTTCACTTCGGGAAAGAATATTTCTGCAAGCCGGACATGACCCCGTGGATAGATACCGCCAAACGTTTTAAAATATGCGACCGCGTCAATCGCTTAGAGCCGGTTTTAGTCGGCAAAAAAGCACAGCGACTTATCCTTTGGACTGACAGCACCGAATCTCAGTGGCGCTCATTGGCAGATATAAAGGCGAAGTACACCATCCTGGCTTTTTGGGATCCCGATTGCGGGCATTGCAAAAAAGAAATCCCACTGTTAGCAGAGGCCTACCACAATCTGAAAAAAATGGGAATTGATGTAGAGACTTATGCGGCTGCTATCATGGACAACGATACTTACAAAGATTGGGTGGCTTTTATCCAAAAGAATAACTTAGATTGGATTAACGTGTGTGATGCTAACCGTCATAGCAATTTCCGTTGGGAATGGGATATTCAGAGCACTCCACAAATCTATATTCTCGATAAGGACAAAAAGATTATTGCCCGTAGAATCGGTGCAGATCAAGTGGAAGATTATATCCATCATCTCGAAGATCCAAACTTTAAGCCTAAGGCACTTCTCAAAGTAAATGATGACGACAAGCAGGAAGGTGCGGAATAGAGTTCACTATTTTCTACACCCATTCCGCTTATTCACATTTCTATCATTATAAGTGATAGCTTAATTCGTTGAATAGAACCATAGCTTTGTTTAAATAAAACGAAAGTCTATGTTCGATTTTGACTCTACGCAATGTTATAAGTTCTTTCTGGTGGAAGATAATCCGGCAGAAGTTCGCCTGATTCAAGAGGCTATTAAAGAAGCGAATCTCAGTGACATTATAGAACTTGATTTCGCTTTTGATGGAGAAGAAGCTTGCGAGTATTTAGATACGGCCAAACTTCTGAACAAAGAGATTCATTTGATATTGTTAGACCTGAACATGCCTAAGATAAGCGGCAAAGAGGTGCTAGAAAAAATAAAGAACGATCCGGAGATGGAAAACATCCCCGTGATTGTGGTCACCAATTCTGATTACAAAAAGGACATGATTGAATGTTACCGCTTAGGAGCAGATGGCTATATGCAAAAGCCCGCTGACTTTAAGAAGTTGATTGACTTCTTTATTTCTGTCAGAAAATCTATTGAGGTGCGAAACAAACTTTCTATCTATTTCATCGAAAAGGAATACTACCAAGATTTAGATATAGCTGTTTAAGTTATCCGGTTACGACTCCCTGCCCTATTCTTCGTTTTGTTTGGGTTTTTCTGTCTTACCTACTTCCGCACTATCCCCTTGTTGTTTTGCACCGGAGTTTATTTCACCGACAACACCCCCTCCACCTTACTTTTATAATCAGCCGCGCGAACTACTTCTGTAAAAGTTTTGTCTTCCGTCATTACCCAGCATTTATTGCAATACTGAATAGCTGCTTCGATATCGTGCGTAGAAAGCAGGATGATTTTTTGTAGAGTTTCACTTACCCTACGCAATATTTCCATGATTTCTTTTTTATTTCTAAAATCGAGAAAGGCGGTAGGCTCATCCAGAATCACCACAGGCGTTTGCTGGCACAGGGCACGCGCTATCAGCACCTTTTGTTTTTCTCCATCGCTCAGTTGGCTAAAGTATTTCTTCTCCATCTGCCTTAAATGTAATAGCTCTATTACCTCGGCAATCACATTTTCATCTTCATCGCTTAACTTGCCGAACCAGCCCGTGTAAGGAGATCGCCCTAACGAAATGAGATTGCGAACCGTGATATGCTCAATGCTTATCTTCTCGGTAAGTACCATGCTCACTAAGGTAGCCTTTTCGCCAGCCGATAAATCTCCGATAAGTTTCCCTCCTATTTTCACTGTCCCGCTAACTGCCGGTTGCAAGCCGGAAAGCGTGCGCAACAGAGTGGATTTGCCAATGCCGTTTACTCCCAGTAAGGCAATCATATCTCCTTCATTGGCCTTAAAATTTATACCTTGAAAAACGGGAGTGGCATTTCCGTAACCGATTGCTATATGGTTGGCCTCTAATTTCATTTACAGTTTCTTTTGCCGAACAATAATCCATATCACCACAGGAGCACCCAACAGCGATGTAATAGCATTGACCGGCAACACAAAATCGCTCCCCGGAGCGGAGGCGGCCACATTGCACAGGCAGGTAATGATACCCCCTATTACTATCGAAGCAGGGATAAGAATCTTATGATCTGACGTTTTGAAAACAGCTCTTGCCACATGTGGCACCGCCAGTCCTACAAAACCAATAGGTCCGCAAAAAGCCGTAACGCTTCCCGCCAAAATACTGGTGGTGAAAACTATAAACAGTTTGGTTTTGCGCACATCAAGACCGGAGGATGTGGCATACGAATCGCCCAACAGGAGCAGGTTCATTTGTTTTGAAAGAAAGAGGGTGAAAACGATACCAATGCTTACTGCCCCGCCCAGAAACA
>CAZQYO010000194.1:0-5894 GCA_964597415.1 uncultured Chitinophaga sp. | reverse complement strand
CGCGCTTGCAGGAAGTGTATAATGAAATAATAGAGATACAGAGCGATACCTCTTTTCTAACAAGAACTACGCGCGGCTACCACTGGGCCATACATGACTTGGCGTTGAAAAATTTAGAAAGTATTGAGGGCATTAAAGATGAAATACATCGCAGAGGGTTAGATAGCACCAAACAATCTTTAATGGATGCGAAACTTTCTATGAAAGTGGGTGTGTATCCTTTTATACAGTACATCCGCAGCAACACTCCCGAAGATGCGGTAATACTTTTGCCGGAAGGGGATTCGGCTGTTTCTAACAATTCAAAATGGAATTTTATTTACGATCCTGAATGGATGGAGTATTTCATCTATCCGCGCTTGTGTGTTGCCATCGGTCGGGAAAGTGAGCATCCTGATTTGGCAAAGAGAGCCACACATGTTTTGATAATCGAAGGAAAAGGATATGATAAACTGAAGTATAATATACCGGAAAATGAACGACCGGCTGAAGCTGTACTTCCCATTAATCAACCACCTGCCAACCTAAAAACAAATCCATAGATGCTGACGTTGGGAATCCTATTGTGCTACTTACTCGGAGTGTCAGTGCTGTTAGTCATCAGCAGAAAATACACAACGGCTGAATTGATCGGCTATTCGTTTCTCATTGGAATAGGCATTGAAACCTTCCTTCTGTTCGGATTAGATCTCATAGGAATTCTATATTCTCCCACTGTTCTTATCGGTTTGAATGTAGCGGCTATTTTAGCTATTAACGGAGCCAATTATCGCTCTTTACTCACTTTGAAAAATGAATTCAAAAGACCGAATCTCAGCTTAAGGCATATTAATTTAGTGGCTGTTTTTATCTTTTGTATAATAGGTTACTTGTTTTATGCCATTACGGTAAAGAATCTTTTTTGGCCGGCCAGTGCCCACGATGCTATTGGCTCTTTTGATAAACTGGGAAGAATAATGGCTATAGAAGGGAAACTTAAGATCAGCTTGTTCGATTATAATCTCGAAGGTGCAGGAGGAGTATATCCTCCCCTGTTTCATGCTTCCTTTGCGTACGCCTATCTCTTCGGTGCTGCCACCGCAAAAATCATGATCACGCTGTTTTTCCTGTCGCTACTCACTACTTTTTACAGTTTGGTAAACAGCTACGTTGGCTCCACGGCTGCGGCTCTGTTTACTTTTATTCTCATGATTACTCCTGAGATGTTTTCACATGCAGCACTGGCATTAGATAACCTTCCGACTACCGCCTATGTAGGTTCGGCTGCTTTGGCTACTATCACTTGGTTAGATAAGCGAGATAAAAAATATTTCTGGTTAGGGGCTATACTCATGGCACTTGCCATTTGGATCCGAAGCGATACTATTGTCTTTATCGCATCCGCCTTGTTTATTATAGGTATAGATTTTCTTCGTACCAGAAAATGGCGTGAGGCTCTCCTTTATTCCGTCATTATTGTTTCTCCGTTTATTATATGGAACCTATACCTGAAATATAAAATACACTTTACACAAACCGGAAGATTTAATCTGGGAGTAGGATATGATGCGGATAGAATACATCAAATCACCGGTTACATCAAGGCCTATCTTTTCGGAGGACAACTCGGAGGAATTGATGGAGGGCAATTGTATGGATGGGCATTTCTTCTCTTTTTCTTTTTCTTATTGGCGAACATCGCGTGGATGTATAGAGCGGGAGTTAAAAAAGTGTTGCTTGACAAAATGTATTTGCTTCTTTTTTTCTTTACCGCTTTCATTCTATATTCTCTCGTATTTTACCTGATTGATGAAACGGCTCAGAAAGCTCCGTTGTACTCTCTAATGGAAAGCTCCTTTAAACGCGGCTTATTTTGTTTTGTTCCATTAGCTTTATTTTATGCAGCCACCAATCCCCTAAGTACTTTTCTGTTTGAAAGGTTGGAGAAGTTCAGAACCGGAGTTTAATTTTAAAAGGTGAAAAATACAGCGGCCATTATCGGAATTACCGGAGCATTGGGCATGGCGGCTTGCGATATGATTCTTTTGGCGCAACCGGTCAGCGGCTCTTACTACGATCTGTCGAGCTTTGGAGCCATGGGGCATATTAGTAGTATTCGCGCTGTTTGGGGTTCCACACTTGGTTTAGTCTGCGCTTTCTTTATCTGCTTCGGGTTTTGGTATCTTATGCAACTGTTCCGCAACGTAAGCGAGAAATTAGCTATCCTCCTTTTTATTTCTCTTTGCTCAGTAGAGTTTTTCGGAGGTGCCTTTCACGCGGGCTATTATTTTCTATCTGATCAGCGCTTAGTGCCAAGTGTTTTAATCGCAGATTATATTCAGCATTTAGAGTGGCTGTCCTATCTCGGAGTACCCGGATACATAGCCGGCACTATTCTTTTTTACAGATTGACCTTGGACCCTAAGTTCCCAAAATGGTTTCGATATGCTAATCCCATAGTCCTTCACGGAATCTTATTATTGCTGTTTACCATTCTACCTGCCCCAATAGGCGGGCGTCTGCGATCGGCGTTATTGTCGGACTGGTTTATACCGGACTGGTAATATGGTTCGGCATTTCATTTTGGGTTGGTCGGTCCCGACTACGGTAGCATAGAAATGAATTTTCTTCTATTCAACATTACTAATGTTCCCCTAATGTGAGTTCCAATATTAAGTATGCACTTCCGGTCTCACCAAAGGCTCGTTGAACTTGGACGACACCCATTGCTTTCTCCACCTGGTCTCGAATAATTTTCCGTAACGCATAAATCGTTCTTCGGCAAGCAGAAAAGAAATAAAACCCATCAGTGAAGCAATGTACAGAGAGTATATCATGAACAGATATACATTTATGGGGCCTAAGGCATAGTAAAGCGTTTGTTGCACTACAAACCCCCAAACATAAATGCCGTAAGAGATATCGTGCTTAATTTTCACCTGCTTTGCCATTGCTGTTGCACTTAACAAAAGGGCAAAGAAACAACAGGTGATAGCAAAGATTGCCTCTACCATACCTGATTGCCAAAAAAGAACATTTAGAACTACCAAGCCCACCAATACTTTCCACTCTAACTTTATAGTATCCTTATTCACCGCCAATAAGGCTCCGGTTGAAAAACACAAGCGAAGCAATCCTGAATCGTAATGGTTTCTGGCATCTACCCAACCAAACAACAAGTTGAACTTAAAAAATGAATCGGCTATCACAAACAGAATAAGAAGGTTTGCAAGGAGTTTGTTAGTTCTAATCAAGCAGAAAACACCTAATAGAAAAATGTAACAGCCCACTTCGTAGCTCAGAGACCAAAGGGAACCATTTACACCAAACGCATGTTGATTTTCAAACACTCCGGGTAAACTGTAATTGTCCTTATATAGAAGATTATCCGACACATATTTGTAGGTAGCAGAGTTGCTGAAATATTCTCCCCATGACATACTTGTAACTAAAGGTCCTACTATAAAAGTGGTCAACAGTAAAACAAAAAGCAATGCGGGAACTAACCTGAATATTCTAGAAATGGAAAAATTGACAATACTTTGTTTGGTTAAAATGCTATTAGTCACTAACATCCCACTTATAAAGAAAAATATTTGAACGGCTAACGTTCCTGAATAGGTAAACCCAACCAACCAGCGAATTAAATCTACTTGATTACCGGGATCGGTCAATTCATAGGAGTGCCCGATAATTACCATCGAAGCACATATAATCCTGATTAAATCAAGATTATTATTTTCTCTCTTCAGATAGTCGCTTATAGTCATTGAATCAGGTATAAACGGATAAAATTAACTTTACGGGGCACAACCAAATATATTTTTCCGGATATTTCAACTTTCCGCTTCTCCATACCTATTAAACCCTATATTGTTCGCTTAAATTTCATCAACAAGCTATGGCAAAAGAATCAAAAACAGGAGCGGGCATTGGCTTTAAGATATATGTTATTGCAGGCATTGTTGTTTTCTCGGCAATTTTCTTTACCGTGCTTACAAAACCCCAAAAAACTCAAATCCCAACTTCAAGCCCACCAACAGAAATTATGAACACGCGCACACCGACAACTACTAACGAAACGGAAAAAGATAAAAGCGATCGCTTAGTGATGGAACAAATGGAAACAAAGATGGGAGCGAATCCAAGTGCTGATGATTATTTCCGCATGGGATTTGTTTATTACAATAACAAGAAATTCAATAAATGTATAGAAATGAACCGCAAAGCACTGGAGTTAGACCCCAATCTCGCTTCTGCCTACAACAATATCTGCTCAGCGTATAATTCTATGGGGAAATGGGACTCTGCTATTTTAGCTTGCGACCGAGCACTTCAAATTCAACCTGATTTTGCAATGGCTCAAAATAATCGCAACTGGGCTTACAAAAATCGTAGCGAAAGGAAATAAAGTCCGCTATTGCCGTTAGTCAGCACCAATGCTACCCACCTAAAATAAATTTTCTGCTCAATCCCTGTAAGCCCCTAAAAAATATTGAGATAAACATTTGTAACTCTGTTTACAAAATCTATCTTTGCAGTCCATTTTTCGGAAAAAAACAGAAAATCAAATAATTAATGGGTCAGAAAACGAGTCCTATAGCCAATCGCCTCGGTATTATACGAGGATGGGATAGCAACTGGTACGGAGGGAAAGATGCAGCGACTAAGCTGATCGAAGATGAGAAAATCCGCCAGTACCTTAAAGCGCGTATCAATAAAGGAGGAATCTCCCGTATTGTTATTGAAAGAACCATGAAGCGCGTTACGGTAACCATCCACACTTCGCGTCCGGGTATTATTATAGGAAGAGGAGGAAATGAAGTAGATCGCATTAAGGAGGAATTGAAAAAGCTTACCGGGAAAGAAGTTCAAATAAATATTGTTGAAATACGCAGACCGGAATTAGAGTCCGCCATTGTAGGGGAAACTATTGCCAAGCAGTTGGAAGCCCGTATTAACTTTAGAAGAGCTGTAAAAATGGCGATTGCATCGGCCATGAGAATGGGCGCTGAAGGAATTAAGGTGCGCGTAAGCGGAAGAATTAACGGGGCAGAAATGGCTCGGACAGAAGAATACAAACAAGGAAGGATTCCTTTGCATACTTGGAGAGCGGACATTGATTACTCTATAAGCGAAGCGCAAACCATTTATGGCAAACTTGGAATCAAAGTTTGGATTTGCCGCGGTGAAGTGTATGGCAAAAAAGACCTTACCGGAGTATTTGATGGAGAGGAAAAACAAGAAAAGCGCAGACCCAAAGGAAGGATTGCCAAGAAATAATTAATCGGTTAAATAGTAGTAGATATGTTATTACCTAAACGGACTAAGTGGAGAAAAACTCAGAAAGGCAGAGTAGCCGCGAAAGCTTTTCGCGGTGTTGAAATTGCCTTTGGCACTTATGCACTAAAAAGTCTGGAAAGCGGTAAAATCAGCAATAAGCAGATAGAAGCCGCCCGTATTGCTTTCACTCGCTTTATGAAGCGTGAAGGAAAAGTATGGATTCGTATTTTCCCCGACAAGCCTATTACCAAAAAACCTTTAGAAGTGCGGATGGGTAAAGGAAAAGGAAATCCGGAAGGATGGGAAGCGGTAGTTGAAGCCGGAAGAATTCTGTTTGAAGTGGATGGAGTATCACGTGAAATCGCTCAAGAGGCGATGTTGCTGGCTTCTCACAAACTTTCTCTCAAAACTCGTTTCATCACCAGAAGAGATGCTGTAGAAGCATAGGCTTAAACAATAAATATTCAAACTAATGGGAGTTAATAAAAAAGTAAACAAGGAAGATGTCCGCCAATTTGTAACGGAGGATTTGGTTTCTAAAATTGCAAGTGAGCGGGAAGCTTTGAAAAAGCTGAAGTTCACTCATGCAGTTTCTACTTTAACCAATCCGATTTCTATTCGTGCCAAAAAAA
>CAZQYO010000193.1:0-5943 GCA_964597415.1 uncultured Chitinophaga sp. | reverse complement strand
CTCTGTTTTTGAACCCGTCTTTACCGCTTTTGAAGCGGGTTGACTTTTAGTGGTAGCGGGCGTTGCTTTGGCTTCTGTGTGGGTAATGGATTTGTCAGATTTGGCGGCTCCGGTTTTACTGCCTTGAGCAAAGGAAGCTGAAACAGTAAAACTGAGAACTAATGCGAAAAAGATACTCTTGAGGTGGTACATGGCGATTGTTTTTAAGTGGTTATTAGTTGAAATTGAAAATAAGGCGAAGGGTGGATACGGAATATTTTTTAACCGGATTTAACCACCCGAAAAAAAAATCCCCCGCAACCTGCGGGGAACTTCAACTTAAACCCAAAATTTGCTTAGTTTTTCTTAGCAGATGTTTTGGCGACCGGCTTTTCTGCTGGTTTCACAGCAGCCTTAGTTTCTGTTTTGGCCGTTCCTTTTTTTTCTGTTTTGGCTGCACTCTTCACCGGCTTGGATTCCGGTTTAGCGGCAGTCTTTTCAGTAGCTTTTGTTTCTTTTTTCACGGTAGCTTTTGAACCTGTGTTTTGAGTGCCTTGTGCATTTACACTGATTACAGCAAGGGCTACTGCAATCGTGAAGAATAACCGTTTCATGGTTTTTTGTTTTAGTGAAATAATGCGCAAATGTATAACTGCTTTGAGCAAACTAATCCGTTAATTAACTTATGTTTACACGATTTAAATTTTAACATAAAAATTGCTGAAAAAGAAGCGTTCTGTTTATTCAGTGCTAAAAGTTTTTATCCTCCTGTCGCGTACATTCTTGAGGTTATTCCCTCCTCCTAAAAAATAAGCCCTCCCACCGGAAAGGGCTTACCTCAAAACCTTTGTTCACCAATTACCAACGCTGCGCGTCATGTTTTTGCGCGTATATATTCTTAGCAGCTTTAGCCTGTTCCGATTTCAAATAAGCTCTTTCGCATGGACTTATCACCCCATCTAATTTTGCCATTTTTTTATCGCGCTCAATTCCTGTTTGCTGAAGTTCTAATCGCTTGGCTTCACGCGGGGTTAATTCACCGGTGCGCATTCCTTCTTTAATTCTCTGTTGTTCCTGAATTTGATTCTTTGTTATTTGCGAATAGGTTTTTCCTTGTGCGTTTACGGTTTGTAAAAGCAGCCCTGCTATGAGTAAGGCCATCGCGATGATTATCTTTTTCATAACTCTAAAATTTTGTGTTTTGTGTAGTAATTTGAAGAATAAGACAGGCGCGGTTAAAAGGGGTTTAAAACGCTGCGGAAAAATATTTTTTCTTTGTGCAGCAACAAACCAAACAATATGTTACTGAAGGGGAAAACAGCATTAGTTACAGGGGGTACTCGTGGCATCGGTTATGCTATTGCAAAGCGTTTTGCTTCGGAAGGTTGCAATTTGGCTTTTACCTATGTAAGCAGTGCTGAAAAGGCAAATGCGATAGAGAAAGAACTTAGTGAGTCGGGCGTAAAAGTTAAAGGCTACAAGTCTAATGCGGGCAGGTATGACGAAACAGAAAAATTGGTGAATGAAGTGGTAAGCGATTTTGGGGACATTGATATTTTGGTAAACAATGCGGGGATTACACTCGATAATCTTATTCTTCGTATGAGCGAAGATCAGTGGGACGAAGTCGTCATGGCTAATCTGAAATCTGTATTTAATCTTACTAAGCAAGTTTCAAAACAGATGTTGCGCAACAAGTCAGGTTCAATTATCAATATCAGCTCAATTGTTGGAATGAAGGGGCAGGCCGGTCAATCAAATTATGCAGCCAGCAAAGCAGGAGTGATTGGTTTTACCAAATCAATAGCCGATGAATTTGGAACACGTAATATCCGTTGCAATGCCATTGCTCCGGGCTTTATTGAAACGGACATGACGCAGGTATTGCCCGAAGAAACTAAAAGAAATATTTTGGCTCAGATTCCTATGCACCGGATGGGTAAACCAGAAGAGGTAGCGGATGCTGCGTTATTTCTCGCCAGTGATTTATCTACGTATATATCAGGACAGGTTATCAGTGTTTGCGGAGGAATAAACCGCTGAGACTACTAATAATTGCGAAAAGCAAGAAGGTACAGAAAATAGACCCTTTGCCGTCAGCAATTTTCGCATTTTAGCAAATTACTTTTTTAATACACTAAATGAATTCCGGCCTCTCTTTTCAATATCCCGCATGGTTAATTATCCTGTGTTTTGCGCTGGGGGCGCTTTATACGGTGGTGTTATATTACCGCGATAAAACCTTCGATGAAAAAGCAAAAGCATCGCTGTTGTGGAGAGGAGCGATGACCATTTTCCGGTTTCTTTCCGTCAGCATTTTGGCCATATTGTTGCTATCTCCATTTCTACGCACTCGCAGCACACAAACCTTTAAACCTATTATAGCTATTGTACACGACAACAGCGAATCCATGCGCCAAGCTTTGGGCAAAGACACCCCCCTGCTGCAAAAGCAAGTAGAGCAATTAGCCGACCGATTGAGTGCTAAATATGAAGTAGTGCAATACAGTGCCGGTGATGCCTTAAAGAAAGGAGGTGATTTTTCGTTCGGTGATAAATCCACCGATTTGAGTGCTGCATTTGAAGAACTCAACAGTACTTATTACAACCAAAATCTCGGTGCGGTAATAATGATTTCTGATGGAATCTACAACCGCGGCATCAATCCTGTGTACTCAGCCGAAAAATCAGCGTACAGCATTTATACCGTGGCACTGGGTGATACGATGGTACAGAAAGATCAAAAGCTATCAAATACTTACTATAATAAGATAGCCTACCTCCACGATCATTTTGGGGTGAAGGTAGATGTGGAAGCGAACAACTTAGCAGGGAAAAATGTGAAGTTAAGTGTGTACGAAATCACCGGTGGAACCGAACCGAAGTTGTTGCAAACAAAAGAGATTAGTTACAACTCGGCTAATTACTTTCAGAGTCACGACTTTATTTTGAGTGCCGATCGAGTAGGTGTTTCACACTACCGCATCAGTCTCAGCCACACTGAAGGGGAGGTCACTTATAAGAATAATGTCCGCGATATTTTTGTAGAAGTGTTGGATGGGAGACAAAAAATTCTGTTGGTGGCAAACTCCCCGCACCCGGATGTTGCTGCGCTTAAAACGGCTATTGAAAACAACCGCAATTATCAACTGGATGTAGAATATGCCGCTGATTTTTCGCGCCACTTGAATGATTACAACCTGGTTATTTTGCATCAGTTACCTTCTGCCACGCAGCATATTCAAACTATTCTGAACGAAGCGAAGAGCCTTAAAAAGCCACTACTGTTCATTGTAGGCGCGCAAACATTGATTCCTGAATTCAATAAAGCGCAAGACGCGCTGATAATAAAAACGAATGCCGGCAAGTTTAATGATGTGGTCGCTACCGTGAATAAAGATTTCACGCTCTTTACCCTCTCCGATAAAACTCTACAGACGTTGCCCCAACTTCCACCATTGAATAATTTTTTCGGAGATTATGCAGCTAACCCTGCTGCCAAAGTATTGCTAAGTCAAAAGATTAATTCGGTGAGTACTGATTTCCCTCTCTGGATGTTTAACGATGCTAACGAAGTGAAAACTGGAGTGATTGCTGCTGAGGGACTTTGGCGCTGGCGATTGTATGATTACCGGATGAATAAAAATCAAGATGCTACCAACGAGTTGATTAATAAGACCGTTCAGTATCTTTCAGTGAAGGCAGATAAGCGGCCATTTCGGGTAAACATTGCCAAAAATATTTTTCAGGATAATGAAGCAATTATTTTTGATGCGCAGTTGTATAATGCCAATTATGAATTGGTGAATAGCCCCGAGGTTCATCTGAAAATAACAGGAGAGGAGGGCAAGAGTTATGATTATAAATTCAATAAAACAGAAAAGGCTTACGAACTAAATGCCGGTTTTTTGCCTGCCGGCAATTACGACTATACCGCTTCTGTACAGTTTGGTAACGGAACTCTCAACGCTTCGGGAAAATTTTCAGTAAGCCCGTTGCAATTAGAGGAGATGCGCACTCGTGCCGATTATCAGGTATTGTATCAGTTAGCTACACAACACAATGGCACGATGCATGCCTTAGCCGACATGAATAAAATTGCAGATGAGATAAATGCCAAAAATAAATTGAAGCCGGTACTTTACGATTCATTTTTTACGGAGAGTGCCATTAATCTGCGCTGGATTTTCTTCCTATTACTATTGCTCATTTCATTGGAATGGGGAGTAAGGAAATATCTGGGCGGTTACTAAAACTAGATCGAGATTTTTTTCACCCCTAAACTTTTTGAGAATAGGGAAATACATACCAATAGTATGGAACACGAGCAAGTGGATGGGGTAAGAATAAGCCTGCACGTAGTTCCTTCGACAACGGATTTGGATAATTTGGTAGAAGGGATAAAAGAGATAGCCGCTTCCGA
Organism: uncultured Chitinophaga sp.; assembly: GCA_964597415.1. Lineage (GTDB taxonomy): Bacteria > Bacteroidota > Bacteroidia > Chitinophagales > LD1 > Bog-950. The sequence goes on along the minus strand of CAZQYO010000193.1, from coordinate 1,541 downwards.
TTACTTTAGCAAGTAGTTATTTCCACTCTATGCGAAGCGCATTTGTTGTTTTGTCACTCAGTTTGAAACGCTCATCTATGCGGTAACCTATTACCCACACAATTTTCTGATTTGACTCTATCACCCACACTTTTTCCTTTTCATGTAAGGGAACCTTTTCATCAGTCAGAAATTTTTTCACTTTCTTCTTCTTCAGCTTCATCCCTAATGGATAGAAATAATCTCCGGCCTTCCATCTGCGAACGAGGAGAGGAAATTCAAGTTTGGCGGAGTCAATAAATGCAATATTTTTTTTGTTGGATAAGGCGACATTTTTTTCTCTTTTGGTAAGAAGAGATGGCGTAAAGAATATTTTTTTATCCCCAATACTAATTTCTGTATCCAACTCATTTATCCGGTGAATTTCTTGTTCGTTCTCTTCGTGGCCGGTCATTATATAGAATCTCCGATCTTTTATGATTCGCATTTTTCCGGTGAGATACTGTCCTCCCGGAGGCGCATCTATACCGGCAAGCATATCCGCTATTTGTTCAGGAGTAAAATCAAAATCTTTGAGGTATTCAAACAGAACACTGGCGGCATTCTGTGTTTTCTTTAGCAGAAGTAATGGAATGTAAATATCGGCCCCTCGTTTTAGGAAAAGTTGTTTGCTCTTTTTGCGGATGTGTTGATCATAAAGCTGTTCTAACTCTGTAAATAGTTCAACTTTTTCTCCCAATGTTTTCTCTAATGACGGATTTATTTCTTTCAGCAGTGGAATAACGTGATGGCGGATTTTATTTCGCGTGTATTTATCTGTTGCGTTTGAACTATCTTCCCTAAAATGAAGGGCAAACTCCTTCACATGCAGTTCAATTTCTTGCTGTGAGGCAAATAATAAGGGTCGAATAATAGTTGCCTGACGGAGGGGAATTCCTCTTAATCCGCGAATGCCGCTTCCGTTTACCAGATTTAAAAGAATGGTTTCAATATTATCGTTGAGATGATGAGCAGTGGCTATGAGTTGAAAATTTTCTGCAACTCTCAATTCTTCAAACCATTTGTATCGCAACTCGCGTGCGGCAATTTGTATTGAGGTCTTTTTCTCTTCTGCATAAGATGTAGTGTCAAATCTCCGGACAAACACTTCAACGTTGTACTGCTTGCCAAGTGCTTGCACGAATGTTTCATCTGTATTAGACTCCTCTCCTCTAAGTTGAAAATTACAATGGGCGATAGAAAAAGGCCAACTTGCTTTGCTAAATAAATCGCACATTACAACTGAATCTTTGCCGCCACTAACTGCCAAGAGTACGCGTTTCTTAGGCCCTGCCAGCCGTTTGTTTCGGTTAAATTCAATAAAATGTTTTAGAAGGGTTTGTTGCTTATTCATCTTCGGTTTTGGCTAAAAAGAAAGCTTCCCTCAATTCTTCCAAAGCCTTTTTATCATTTTGACTTTTTGCGATCTCCATACCTTTTTGATAAATCTGCAAACATTTGTCATAAAGAGCTAAACGCTCATAAAGTTTTCCTAAGTGCAGATAAGTGGCTAAGTACATAGG
>CAZQYO010000192.1:0-5983 GCA_964597415.1 uncultured Chitinophaga sp. | reverse complement strand
AATGACAGCTAAGTAAATTTTGTGTCGCGGCAAATTCGCAATACTTCACTCCATCCCAATGGCATTTGCGCAGCAAGGATACTATCAGTTGCGGAGGATTTGTTTTTGTTGGTGAATAAATCTATCATTTTGAATTAGATAAACTTTTGCATGAAGGAATAAACGATTATCCGTTAGTTATCCCCAACATCAAAGAATGTTATAGATTAGTGAAAGGAAGGCAAGCCGGTTTTTTTTATTTTGATGTCTTTATCCCTCTACAGGTAACCACCTATTTCAGGAAAGAGCCGGGAGATTACTTTACTCCACTCCTTATACTTTGCCCGTTTGTTGGTTTGGCGTATAAATGGAAAATTATAAAAACCGTGTTAGCAATTAACAGCATGGCTCCTGCCTGATGAAGCACTCCCCAACTCACCGGAATCTTCCCCACGCAGTGGAAAAGAGTGATAATACCCAGCACCGCCTGTAGTAAAACCGTGAAAGGAAAAAGGCGAAGCCCCGTTTGCAAAGCAGGGTCGGTAGTGATATGGCGCGATTTAAAGTAGAAAATGACAATAAGAATCACGAGCACATAAGCCGTCATCCGGTGCAGAAACTGGATGAGGGTGCGCCCCCAAAAATCTTGTGCATTGTATGCGGTAAATCCCTCGAACGAAGGCGACTCACTGAATAATGCCGAAGGAATAAACTGACCGTTCATGTCGGGCCAGGTGGGGTAAGCCAAACCCGCGTGACTGCCCGACATAATCCCCCCCAGAAAAATCTGCAAAAAAAGGACGACTAAAATGGCTACCGATAGGCGTTTCACTCCTTTACTCGCATTTGCAAAGTGGCGATCGCCCCTCATCACACTCAAGGTCATGTATATGAGATAGGCATATAAACTGAGTGCCAAACAGAGGTGAATGCTGAGATGAACCGGAGGTACATATACCCCCGTGAGTCCACTCTTTACCATAATCCAACCGTACACGCCTATTAAGCCACCCCATAAAAAGAGAACTCCTATCTTCTTAAAAAACGCAGCATCGAACCACCGCCAGTAAAGGAAAAGAGAAAAGGGAATTAGAAACACAAACCCCATAAAGCGACCCCAAAAGCGATGGAGATATTCCCAAAAGAAAATCCATTTGAATTCACTCAGGGTCATGCCTTCGTTAATGGTTTGATACTGCACTTGCTGCTTGTATAAATCAAACTCTGCCGTCCACTCCGTTTCGTTCAGCGGGGGTATAACTCCTTTTATAGGTTTCCATTGAGTAATAGACAAGCCCGAATCGGTGAGCCGAGTTACTCCTCCCACAATTACCTGAAAGAAAACCATAATACATCCGGTAAGCAACCAAAGACCCACTACTTTACGCGCAAAAGGAGACATAGCTGAAATTTTGGGGCGAAAGTAAGGCAATGTGTGGTAAGTGACCAGTCAGAAGTAAAAAAACGGAGTGAATTTCTCCGGTGAGAAAGCCTTTAATTTACCACCGTTACCTTTACCATATTGGCCCGGCCTTTATCGTTCATGGGCATGCTACCCACATTCACCACTACATCGGTGGGCTTGAGCAAACTGTTTTCTTTAAGAATACGAATCACATCGCGGATAGAAGTGTCGGTGCCTACAAACTTGTCGTAGTAAAACGCGCGAACTCCCCAGCAAAGACTTAGGGCATTGAGCAGGTCAAGGTTTTCGGTAAAGATGAAGATGCCTGCCTTGGGGCGGTAACTGGAAAGCACAAAACCGGTATAGCCCGAAAAGGTCATCGCGATAATGGCCTTAGCACCAAGTTCGGAACTGAGCCGGGCAGCATTGTAGCACATCGCATCGCTAATGTAGGTGGGCGAACTTTTGTCCACCCGCAATTCCTTATCGTAAATAATGTTGGCGTGCTCGATGTTGCCGAGTATTTTCCCCATCAGATCAATCACACGAGCGGGATATTTGCCCATAGAGGTTTCGCCACTTAGCATCACAGCATCCGCTCCATCAATCACCGCATTGGCTACATCGGTAATTTCAGCACGGGTGGGGTTAGGGTTTTCAATCATGCTTTCCATCATCTGAGTAGCCACCACCACGGGCTTGGCATAGCGAATACATTTCTTGATGATGTCCTTTTGAATCAAAGGCATGCGCTCCTGCGCCACTTCTACAGCGAGATCGCCCCGCGCAATCATAATCCCATCGGCTGCTTTGATGATTTCATCAATATGTTTGAGAGCTTCGGGTTTTTCGATTTTAGCCATCACCTTCATGTACGAATTCTTTTTACCGATTATGGCTTTCAACTTTTTAATATCATCGGGTGAGCGCACAAAAGAGAGGGCTATCCAATTCGCCCCGTTTTTAATGGCAAAGCGAAGGTCTTTAAGATCTTTAGGCGTAAGAGCCGGCACAGAGGTTTTGGTATCGGGCAGGTTCACTCCCTTATTGTTGCTGATGCGCCCACCGATCACTACTTTAGCGTTAATCTTGTCTCTGCCCTTTGTCCGCAGCACTTTGAGTTCAATTTTGCCGTCATCAATTAATATAGAATCTCCGGGGCTTACCTCTTTGGGTAGTTGCGCGTAGTTGATGTAAACTTTTTTGAAAGTGCTGATACACTCCTTATTGGTGATTTCGAGAATCTGATCTTTCTCGAGCACCTCCATATTATCGCGCACCAAACCTATCCGTATTTTGGGTCCCTGAAGGTCGGCAAGAATAGCGATGTTGAGATGGTGTACCTTGTTGATTTCGCGCACCTTATTAAATCCTTCAAGATGAGTTTGTTGTTTCCCATGACTCATATTAAAACGAAACACATCTACCCCCGAGCGCACCATTTCTTCCATCACCGCCATGTCGCTACAAGCCGGCCCGTAGGTGGCAATAATTTTTGTTTTGCTAACTCTTACTTTCATTCCATCTCATTTGTGTCTTAAAGTTAATGCTCCACTCATTCTCTGAATCTTTTGACAACCGGGGTACGCATTGGTTTTTCCTCTTCGTATATCAGTCGTTCTTTGTTCTTTATCTTTTGCAAAGGAATTTCGGTGCTCACTAACACTTCGGGTAATTGGCGGATACCCTCCATTAGGCATTCCAAATCATTGGCCTCACACTTTCCTAAAATCTGAACGAGGTAATCAAAATTATTGGCTTCGGGCAGCAAAAACTCACCGGCACTTTTATTTGCAAAAACGAAGTAATGGGTTTCTTCATCATGGGAAGCGGCTTTGAAAACACTGAACTGCGAATTGCGGTTTCTGCTCCCTATTTCAAAAATAATATCCTTTAGTTTTACAAAATCGCATTGGAGCAATTTATTGAGGCAAAAGCAAAACTTAAATTCCTTTAGCGCAGTAGCCACCCCGATAAGATGATAGTCGGTCGGCAATTCGTTCTTTATTCTTTTTTCTGCCATCTCGTTATTTGCCACAACAAAGGTGGAAGATATTTCTGAATCGTTACAACGTCCGGCAAACATTGCAAAACCCTTTCCATTATCTCCAAAACTCAATCTATAACTATTTGACTCTCAACCAGTAAAAATATTTTTTGCCAAAGGACGGGATGTTTTTATTTTCGCACCACATTTAAAACCAAATAACAATGTCAAACATCGCAGAAAAAGTAAAAAAAATTATCGTTGACAAGTTGGGAGTGGAAGACAGCCAAGTAACACCAGAAGCCAGCTTTACAAACGATCTCGGTGCAGATTCGTTGGATACTGTGGAACTGATTATGGAATTTGAAAAAGAATTCAACATTTCAATTCCCGATGAGCAGGCCGAAACCATTACTACAGTGGGGCAGGCCATTGAGTACTTAGAAAAGACTACCGGTAAATAATTCAAAATCAAAAAAATGGAAGATGGCAGACTGAAAAGTCTGCCACTTTGTTTTTATTTAGTGGCATGAACCTGAAAAGAGTTGTTGTTACGGGAATAGGGGCACTTACTCCCATCGGGAATACGGCTCCCGATTTCTGGTCGGCACTGTTGAAAGGTATTAGTGGAGCGGGACCTATTACCCGCTTTGATCCGGCTAAATACAAAACAAGGTTTGCCTGTGAAGTCAAGAATTTTGATCCCTCTGCTTTTATTGAACGAAAAGAAGTAAGACGGTTAGACCGCTTTGCACAGTTTGCAATGGTGTGTAGCGAAGAGGCCATAAAAGATGCCGGCTTTGATACGGCTGATTTAAACAAAGATCGCATCGGAGTTATTTGGGCATCGGGCATTGGCGGGCTGGATGTTTTTATTGAAGAGATTACCAACTTGGCCTTGAATGAAACTCCTCGGTTCAATCCCTTTTTCATTCCCAAAATGATTATTGATATCGCAGCCGGTCACATTTCTATGAAATGGGGTTTTCGCGGTCCTAACTACGGAACCGTAGCGGCCTGCGCATCTTCCAATATTGCCTTTATAGATGCCTTTAATCTGATTCGGTTAGGAAAATGCGATGCCTTTGTAGCCGGTGGTTCCGAAGCACCCATCAGCGAAGGAGGAGTTGGGGGCTTTAATGCCATGCGGGCACTGAGCGAAAGGAACGATTCCCCGGAAACCGCTTGCCGCCCCTTTGATAAAGACCGCGATGGTTTTGTTATGGGCGAAGGAGCCGGGGCACTCATACTCGAGGAACTGGAACACGCAAAAAAACGAGGGGCAAAAATTTATTGTGAACTGGCCGGTGGCGGCATGAGTGCCGATGCTTACCATTTAACGGCTCCCCATCCCGAAGGCTTAGGTGCTGCATTAGTGATGCGAAATGCACTCGAAGATGCAGTGATGAATCCGGAGGATATTGATTACATAAACGTGCATGGCACTTCTACTCCGCTCGGAGACTTGGGAGAGTTAGCCGCCATTAAAAAAGTATTTGGAGAACATGCGTACCGGATGAATATCTCTTCTACTAAATCTATGACGGGACATTTGCTGGGGGCAGCAGGCGCGATAGAGGCAGTGGCCAGTATTATGGCAGTAATAGAAGATATAGTTCCCCCCACGATTAATCACTTTACCGATGACCCCGAAATTGACAGCCGCTTAAATCTCACCTTCTATACTCCTCAAAAGAGAGTGGTGAATACCGCACTTAGTAATGGCTTTGGCTTTGGCGGTCATAATGCAACAGTTATTTTTAAGAAGTACAAAGATTGAGTTGTCGTGTCATCTATCCGTAAAATTTACAATCGTTTTTTTTCGTCTGACAAGGAGCTTGCGAATTATATAAAGGGGATTACCGGCATTACCCCCAAAAGACTGAACTTATTCAAACAAGTATTTCAACACCGCTCTAAATTTTTGGAGCCGGAGGAAAATAATGAGCGATTAGAATTATTGGGTGATTCTATTCTGGATGCCATTGTGTGCGAATATCTTTTCAAAAAATACCCTTACAAGGAAGAAGGCTTTATTACGGAGTTGCGCTCTAAAATTGTGAACCGGAAATCGTTGAATGAAGTAGGGAACCGCTTGGGCTTGGTAGAGAAATTAAAGTACAACCGCAAAAGCATGAATGATGTGAGCAGGGATCTGGCGGGGAACACCTTTGAAGCCTTAGTGGGAGCCGTGTATATTGATTCGGGCTTTTTGTGCACCAGAACATTTTTACAAAAGCGGATTCTTCGGAATTTGATAGATGTAGATATGCTGGAAGAAACAAACACTGATTTTAAGAGCCGCATATATCATTATGTGCAGCGCGAGGGCAAGAGCATACACTTTAAGGTAGCCGAAGAAAAAAATCGAAACGGAAGAGCGTACTTTACTATTCATCTTGAGATAAACGAAAAGTTCATTGCTTGCGGAGAGGGGTTCAGCAAAAAAATTGCCGAACAAAATGCTTCGATGAATGCGATTAATGAATTAAAACTCGATGACAAAATCGAGAGTTGAATCTACTCCGCTTTCACATCTTTAAAAAGTTCTTTCTCGTCCACCACTTTCACCGCATCGCCATCGGTCAATGTTTTTGAAATTAGTTTGAAAG
>CAZQYO010000191.1:0-5988 GCA_964597415.1 uncultured Chitinophaga sp. | reverse complement strand
TCACTTTAGCCCCCATCTTTAGCATCAGCGGAATATCTGAACCGGCTACCCTGGAGTGTTTAATATCTCCGATAATCAAATAATTTAAACCTTTGAGTTCGCTTAACTTCTCCCGCACGGAGTACCCATCTAATAAACCTTGTGTCGGGTGTTCATGGATGCCATCCCCTGCATTTACTATGTTGGCATCAATATGTTGCGATAGGAAATTGGCTGCGCCCGAACTGCTATGGCGCATCACTACCATATCTACTTTCATGGCTAATATGTTCCGCACCGTGTCTAAAAGAGTTTCTCCTTTTTTTACAGATGAACCGGAGGCCGAAAAATTAATCGTATCAGCACTTAGCCTTTTCTCTGCTAACTCAAATGAAATGCGTGTTCGAGTAGAGTCCTCAAAAAACAAATTGGCAATGGTAATATCGCGAAGGGAGGGAACCTTTTTAATCGGTCGCTGTAAAACTTCTTTGAAATTATCAGCGGTTTGAAAGATAAGGTCAATGTCTGATTTCTGAAGGTTTTTAATTCCAATTAAATGCTTGGTGCTTAAAGCGCTCATTGACCTTTTTTTATCGTGAACTAATCTTTGTCTTCTATCATCCACACCTTGTCCTCCCCATCCGTTTCCTTCCATTCCACCCTTACCTTTTCAGTGGTAATAGAGTCTATTATTTTACCCACATATTTGGCTTGTATGGGAAGGTGGCGGTGTAATCTTCTATCTATGAGAACCAATAATTCCACATCTGCCGGACGACCGTAATCCAGCAAGGCATCGAGCGCAGAACGGATGGTGCGACCGGTATATAAAACGTCATCTATCAGCACCAGATTCTTATTCTCTAAAGAGAAATTGATATTGGTTTCATCGGCAATTATCGGCTTGCCCTTAATCCTGAAATCGTCTCGGTAAAAGGTGATATCTAATTTGCCGTAGTCTATTGGCTTACCCCCTAAAATTTCTCTCAGGCGGGTATAAATGCGATCTGCCAGCATAACCCCTCTCGGCTGAACTCCTAAAATGGCCGCTCCGTTAAACTCTTTATGTTGTTCAATTAACTGATGGCAAAGTCGGGTAATGGTCAGGTCTAGTTTTTTGCTATCAAGTATTAGGCGAGGATGCATTTCTGATTTGTTGGGCAAATATAGGCTTTTAAAGGAATCCTACTATACGTGGAATTCTTTTGGTACACTCTATAAAAGTGAACAACTGTGTGCATAACATTTTACTGGTAAATTATGAGGGAAAGGCATTTCATCACTACTTTTCATTCAATTAAAAACCAAATTAACATGGCAACAAAAAAAGCAGCAGCTAAAAAAGCAACCGCTAAAAAAGCTCCGGTAAAAAAAGCTCCGGTAAAAAAAGTAAAGAAGGCAGCAGCGCCTAAAAAAGTAAAGAGTGCTGCAAAACCAAAAGTAAAAAGAAAGCCTAATGCAGCTTTCATGAAACCGATGACTCCAAGTTCAGCATTAGCCGCTGTAGTTGGAAGCAAGCCGCTACCTCGTACCGAGGTAACAAAGAAAGTTTGGGAATACATCAAGAAGAACAAACTTCAGGATGCTAAGAACAAACGCAACATCAATGGTGATGCCGCTCTGCAAGCTATCTTCGGTGGCAAGAAGACGGTATCAATGTTTGAAATGACTAAACTCATCAACAAGCATTTGTCTTAAATTGCTTTCGCTTTTTTGCAACGTAATTGTTGCAGGAAGTTTTAAAAATTACCCTGCCATCGGCAGGGTAATTTTTTTTATAAACGCTTGTCACTGCAAATAGTTTTTCAGGCGTTGAATTGATACAACTATTCCTCTTGCAATTCTTCAACTCATCGAAAAGAGAACTCCCATTTGAAGAGTACATTTTTTCTTTAATCCTAATAACGGCTTTCACACTATGCAAATGTGGCGTAGAAGAGAAGAATTGAGTTGCCGTAGCACTAAATGGACAAGGTACTGACTCTCACAAATTTGATTCCCCCGCTCTATTACTGCTGCAAAATTGAGGAGCAATAGGTTTACTCTCTTTCGCTTATCTTCGCGCTTGTATTATGAGTAAAAGAGGAAAAGTTTTGGTAGCCATGAGCGGGGGGATTGATTCCACCGTCACTGCTATTATGCTGCATGAGCAAGGCTATGAAGTAGTAGGGATTACCATGAAGACATGGGACTACGCCACATCGGGCGGCAATAAAAAGGAAACCGGTTGCTGTTCGCTTGATTCTATTAACGATGCTAGACAGGTAGCCGTGGATATAGGATTTAGCCATTTCATCATTGACATAAGAGAAGAGTTTGGCGATTTTGTAATCAATGATTTTGTCAATGAATATTTGGCAGGTAGAACCCCCAACCCATGTGTGTTGTGTAACACGCACATTAAATGGGAAGCACTGCTGAAACGAGCTGATTTGATGGATTGCGAATTTATTGCCACCGGACATTACGCTCAGTTGCGCAACGAAAACAATCGGTATATTATTTCTAAGGGCTTAGACCGCAACAAAGATCAGAGTTATGTATTGTGGGGCGTGAGTCAGGAATGTTTGAAACGAACATTTTTCCCTGTGGGGAAATATCGCAAACCCGATATTAAACAAATGGCTCGCGACATGGGATATGTAGAGTTAGCCAATAAAAGCGAGAGCTACGAAATATGTTTTGTACCGGATAATGACTATCGCGGCTTTTTGAAAAGAAGAGTACCGGATCTTGAGCAAAAAGTAGATGGAGGAAATTTTGTTGATGTAAATGGACGAGTGTTAGGGAAACATCACGGGTACCCTTTCTATACTATTGGGCAGCGCAAAGGATTGGGAGTAGCTTTTGGCAAACCTATGTTTGTGGTAGAAATAATTCCCGAAAGCAACACGGTGGTGTTGGGAGTAGAAAAAGATTTAGAGCGCACAGGCATGTGGGTGGGAAAACTGAACTTACAGAAATACGAATCAATCCCAGCCGATACGAAAGCTATCACCAAAGTGCGGTATAAGCATGAAGGCGAATCCAGCATTATTAATCAGGAAGAAGATAAAGCAAAAGTGGAATTTATGGTACCGGTATCTGCCATTGCTCCCGGCCAGTCTGCCGCTTTTTACGAAGAGGATGATTTGATTGGCGGAGGAGTTATTTTTTCTAATTTCAACATTATGGCTGATTCTAATGCTATTAAAACTGATTTGCAACATGCTTAAACCCCGCAAGAGATTTACCCTGGCAACTCTGTTTCTTACAGGCATTTTGTTTTCAATATTCCTTTTCTCCTGTAAGGACAAAAAGGATACGCTCGTGTTAGACTATCTGTACGAATACTTCCCGACTGATTCGGGACATTTTGTGGTGTATGATGTAGATTCTATTTTCTATTCCTTTAACGGGCAGCATCATAATGATACCGTTCATTATCAACAGATGGAAATGATAACAGATACTACCTACGACAATGAAAATATGCTGAATTATGTGCTGACCGTATTTCGCAGACCCAATGCGAATTATTCGTGGTATATAGACAAGGTGTGGGAGGTTAAAAGCAGCCCCACCAATCTTATCAAAAAGGAAGATGACCTTAGGTTCATCAAACTTATTTTCCCTCCTGTAGAAGGTGCCGAATGGAATGGAAATATTTTTATTCCCTCCACTACGCCTTATGACGGCTATAAAGACTGGGCTTACTCTTATGAAACAGTGAATGTGCCTTATACCGTAAATGGATTTAGTTTCGACAGCACCGTGACAGTAAAAGAAGTGGATGATGAAAATCTGATTCAAAAGAAACTGCGCAGGGAAGTATATGCCAAGGGCGTTGGAATGATATATCAGGAATGGGAAATTGTGAATAAGCAAAACGTGCAAGCGAATTGGGAAACAGGTGTTGAAAATGGATTCCGCATCAGAATGCGGGTGGCGGATCATAATTAGAAGTGGACTTATGCATAATCTTTTATGAAGAAGGAGAAGAGTTTTTTCGCGCTTTTTATTTTATGTCTTCCTATAGCCTTGTGTTCTCAAAACAATTACTACTGGATTAAATTTAAAGACAAGCCCAACAGCAATTACTTCATCAGTCATCCTTCGCTGTATCTTTCTTCGGCCTCTATTGAAAGAAGACAGAAACAAAATATTGCGGTCAATGAAACTGACTTACCCGTTTCGCAAAACTATATAGATAGTATTTCTCCTTACATCCTTTCACTCAAGCACCGGCTCAAGTGGTTTAATATGGTGGTAGTGCAATTGCCCGATTCTTCCTATGCCGATTCTATCCGCCAATTCTTGTTTGTTGATACGCTCAACCGAATTGAAGTTTCGCCTGCGCGTTCAGCGAGCGATGAAAATAAGTTTGAAGAAGTAACTCCGGTGAACCAGCAATACATCTATCCCAACGAATACGGCATTGCTTATCGCCAGACAAATATGATGAATGTAGATCTGCTGCATCAAACCGGAGCACGCGGTCAAGGTATTGTGGTGAGCGTTATGGATAACGGCTTTTTAAACGTAAACACTATTAAAGGATTTGACTCTGTTCGCCACCGCATTTTATATACATGGGACTTTGTACACAACCAAGAAAATGTGTACGGAGATGGCGGGCATGGCACCAGCACTTTCAGTTACATGGCGGCCAAAGTTCGTGCAATTGTCAATGCCTTGGCCTAATATTCCCGGACAGATATTGGGCACTGCTCCTGATGCTTCGTACTATCTTTTACAAACGGAGGAAAATAATAAGGAATGGGTGATGGAAGAATATAACTGGGCGGCAGCCGCAGAGTGGGCCGACAGTGCGGGCGCACAAATATTTTCCACTTCACTGGGCTACACTAACTTCGATGGAGGAATCGGAAGCCATACCTACAATGACTTGGATGGACATACTACCATTATTGCCCGTGCCGGTAATATGGCTTTTGGCAAGGGGATTCTGGTGCTGAACAGTGCCGGAAACGAAGGAGGCGTGGCTTGGCATTATGTGAGCACCCCGGCTGATGGTGATAGCATATTAGCCGTAGGAGCGGTGGACTCTGCCGAAAGGATTGCCGCTTTTAGCGGGCGCGGCCCTACGGTGACCGGAAGGATTAAGCCGGATATTTGCGCACAGGGAGTGCTGAGTGGAGTGCTTACCACCCTGGGCGAAACCGGTTATAGCAACGGCACTTCTTTTAGTTGCCCGATTATGGCCGGTAGTGCCGCTTCTTTGTGGAGTGCTTTTCCCGATAAATCTGCCCGCGATATTTCTACCGCTATTGTTGTTAGCTGCCCTACTTTTTGGCAACCTGATAACAACTACGGTTCGGGGATTCCTAACTTCTATACCGCGTATTGGTTGTTGAAAACCGATTACAACGACCGGATACTGCAAGTGACTGATGATGTCCTATTATATCCCAACCCATTCAGCAGTGATTTAAATATCAGCTTATACGGAGGCGACAGAGACAAAAAGCATTTGATTCAACTGTTTGATATGTCGGGAAGAGAGATGTTGCGCAAAGAAGTTTTTCTGCGCGACCATACCTTTGAAGTGCTCAGTTATTCAGAAACAAAAAATCTTGCCGCAGGCAAATACGTTCTTCGCTTAGATGGAAACAAATCCTATAATCATGTGGTGATAAAGGCGAAGTAAACACCACTTTTTTCACTACAGCTATTAGAGAAAAAACTTGTTTTTGAGAGGAACACTGGAGCGCGATAGCGATGATTCAGGCAAGTAATTATTTTCTTGACAGCTACACCGGGTAATCCCAAAAGTTTGCTAAGGACAAAAAAATTTCAATGTGCTGTGATTGAATATTGCATATATTTGGCAATAAGAGGATAAAGAGAACTCTATGTATAACTACATCCGAATACGAACAAGATACACGGCATTTCCAGATGCTGACGAATGCCATTTCTTTCGTTTAGATTGAAACGGCAGGTGTCTTTCCTGATTTTTTAACTAACTATTAATAAGTGACCCATGAGTAAGATTATCATTAACAG
>CAZQYO010000190.1:0-5991 GCA_964597415.1 uncultured Chitinophaga sp. | reverse complement strand
TAACAAAACAAATATTTCATCTCGGTTCTTAAGGCTGGCCACCACTTCTGTATGCACCGGATGTACCACATAAATCAATACTCCCAAAAACAACACTTGAAAATATTTTGCTGAAAAGGCTTCAAGCAACACCTTAAAAAGCATACAGCAAGCAAACGCAAATAAGAGAATATTGATAAAATGGCTGATGCCCGGCTTCCATCCAAAGAAGATATACTCCAATGCAAAGGAAGCCTTTACTAAGGGGCGGTAATCCAAATAAACACCATCTTCGGAAATATAATTTGTAGTAAAAATTTCAGGCAAAGCCTTTATTCCCTTTTCAATAAGTGGATTGTGATTCGTTACAAGTGAATCATCCAATCCATAACCATTGAAGATGGTATTGCCGTACACCAGAAACGAAATAACCACTATCCACGCATAAAAATATCGGAGAGATTTTCCGGATAGCGAAATATCCCAACCCCGTGAACCGGGAGTCGGTTTGGAAGCGTTCTTCTTAATTTTATTACCCATTGGTGAATGGGCAAATGTATTATTTGTATAGAACAACTATAATTCTATACTTTGTCGCGTGTTTTCGGCATTAAAAAAGAAAATTTTATGCGTCAGATTATATTGGCAATTGCAGTAAGTATTCTATCTATCTCTCTTTCATTCTCTCAAACCGCCACCATCAAAGGAACTGTTAAAGATGGGACTACCGGTGAGATATTAGAAAGTGCCAATGTAGTAGAACTGCCGGCCAACGGTGTGCTGACCGATGCCAGCGGGAACTATGAATTAAAAGTAAATCCCGGCAAAGTAACCTTAGTCATCAGTTATATCGGCATGAACTCCGATACACAATCGCTTACAATTAAAGGTGGCGAAACCAAAATACTCAATATCAATTTAGGAGGGAATCCTTTGGAGTTGCAACAAGTGGTGATAGGTGAAAATAAAATCGGGATTAAAATTCAGAAAATCACGCAAAGTTTAGATGTGATGAAACCCCGTTTACTGGAGGCCAATAACATTACTAATATGCAAAACGCTGTCACTAAAATACCCGGGGTAAATGTATTGGACGGGCAAATGAGCATTCGCGGAGGAAGCGGTTATGCCTATGGTTCGGGTAGCCGTGTATTGTTGGTAGTGGACGAAATGCCATTGATGACAGCCGACCGTGGCGGAATACTCTGGCAATTTATACCGGTAGAAAATGTGGAGCAAATGGAAGTAATCAAAGGAGCCTCAACCATGCAATATGGTTCCTCTGCTCTAAATGGAGTACTGAACGTGACCACCGCTTATGCCCGTGATACTCCTTCAACGCGCTTCACTTTTTTTTATGAAGGAATAGGTAAACCTCCGGTAGATTCCTTTCAGTGGTGGAAACGGGATGGGAAATTTTTCAGCAACCCCAACCTGGCGGGTATGTCCTTTCTACATAAACAGAAATTCGGCTCAGTTGATTTTGTGATTGGAGGAATGTTACAAGGCTCTCAAAGTTTTCTGAATGAAGAATACGATTACTTTACCCGATTCAGCACTAAAATCAGATGGAAGCCAAAAAAACTTCAGCGCCTTACATTAGAGCTAAACGCAAATTTGATGTACCGAAAGGACGGCTTCCAGTTTTATTGGCAGGATGGTGGACACCCCTACCTTTCCGCCAGCGGAGTGGATATTGATGAGCGCTATTTTTATGCCTTCATAGACCCCAAGTTCAGGTTTATAGATAAATCGCAAAGTGAACACAAACTTTACACGCGAATTTTTCGGCAAAATAATGTGGATGGAGAAACCGATTTTTGGATTTACCGGGTAGATTACCAGTTTCGGCACGACTTCGGAAAAATATTTAGATTGCTGACAGGAGTCAGTAACGAACACTGGATTGTAGATGATGGAACGCTTGGCAAACATAAAGCCGATTTCGGAGGAGGCTTTTTACAGGGAGAAGTAAATTATAAATTCTTTACCCTCAATGCAGGTGTTCGAGAAGAGTATGTGCGTTTAGACAGTGCCATTACTCCAACCATTCCTGTATTCAGAGCCGGGGTAAATTTCGAAATCAGAAAATATAATTACATCCGCGCTTCATTTGGGCAGGCCTTCAGAGTACCCAGCGTAGCCGAACGATTTGTAGATTATAATTTGGCAGGCATTCGCATTCTTCCTAATCCAAATATAAAACCGGAGCAAGGTTTTACGGCTGAATTAGGATATAAGCGAAGTCTAAAAATCAATAACTGGCTGGGGTATATTGACGCTGTCATGTTCTGGACAGAATTCAGAAACATGATTGAGTTTAGCTTTGGAACCAAGTTTGACAACACAGGCTTCTATCCATACTTTCAGTCACAAAACGTCAGTAAAGCACGAATTTTCGGTTGGGAAATCTCTGCTTATGGCGAAGGCAAAATAGGGCCGGTTGATTTTACCACCCTATTAGGCTATACCTATTTTTATGGGGTAGATTTGAATGATACATCGGTGACTCATAATGTTGGCGACTTTTTGAAAGATGCGTTTACTCATTTTGTAATAGCCACTCCCAAATCCAACCCTTCCGATCCGGCAGCTGACTATGCGGTGTGGGACTCTATCACCAAAGGCCAATTAAAATACCGCACTCCTCACCAATTAAAAATTGATCTTGATTTTATTCTCTATAACAAATACCACATCGGCACCGCGTTACAATATTACAGTTATATGACTCGCGTAGATCGCATCTTTGAAGTTTTCATTAAAGATGCTAAAACCTATCGTCAAAACCGATTGAACAAAGGTGATGTGGTTTGGGATTTACGTGCAGGCTACGATTTCAATCCAAATATTTCCCTCAACTTTCTGGTCAAAAACGTCATGAATTCTGACTACTCTCTTCGGATAGCCAAACCTGATAAGCCCCGTTCCTATACAGTGCAGTTGGTGGTCAATTTTGGGGGAGGCAGTCGAGCATTCTCTCGTAACGAGCGAAAAATCAGCAATATTTAATGCTTTTGCCGCCACTAATTCAGTTGTACATCTTATTCTACTGCCCGTAGAATTTATATATTTACTAACTTGCGACACCTAAAAAATAATATAGCTATGACTGATTTTACCCGATTGTTTGACATCATTTACTTTCAGCAGTCGAACTATCCAAAACAAGATGCCTTTGCTTGCAAGGTGAATGGTAATTGGATAAAATATTCCACTGATGATATTATCACTATGGCCAATAAAGTGAGCCTTAGCCTACTGAGTTTGGGGGTGAAACCACATGATAAAATTACTATCGTTTCCAACAATCGTCCCGAATGGAATGCAGTGGATATCGGAATGTTACAAGTGGGTGCGGTAAATGTACCGGTCTATCCGACCATCAGTGAACACGAGTATAAATTCATCTTTAACGATGCGGAGATAAAGTACGCTTTCGTCAGCGATGCTAAATTATTTCAGAAAATAAATTCCATAAAAAGCGAAGTGCCCACGCTGAAAGATATTTACAGTTTTGAAGAAGTACCGGGGTGCAAGCACTTCTCAGAGTTTCTGAAGTTAGGAGAAGGAAGTGATTTGGCAGAAGTAGAAAAACTGAAAGCGAGTATTCATCCAGAATCTTTAGCCACTATTATTTACACTTCCGGAACCACCGGCAATCCTAAAGGGGTTATGCTGTCACATAATAATGTAGTGAGTAACGTAAAGGCTTCTCGTCCGGTATTACCGCTGAATGAAACTAAGCGAGTGTTGAGTTTTTTACCACTCTGTCACATTTTTGAGCGAATGGTGATTTACGTGTATATGGGATGTGGTGTTTCCATCTATTACGCAGAAAGTATGGAAACTATTGCCGACAACCTGAAGGAAGTAAAACCCAACTTCTTTACATCTGTTCCCAGATTGCTCGAAAAGGTTTATATCAAATTGCAGGGAGCAGCCGGTAATTTAGAAGGGTGGAAGAAAAATCTTTACAGCAATGCACTGGAGTTTGCACAGAATTTTGATGTGGAAAAAGAGTACAGCCTATTAGATAAAATGAAGCGGGCTGTCTATAATAAATTGATTTATTCAAAATGGCGCGAAGCCTTAGGAGGTGAATGTGAAGGCATCTGCACCGGTGCGGCTGCCCTCAATCCTTTGCTGGCAAGAGTTTTTACTTGTGCCGGGATTCCGATTATTGAAGGATATGGACAAACGGAATCGTCTCCCGTTATCTCAATTAATCCTTTTGAATTAGACAGAATAAAATTCGGCACAGTAGGGATTCCAATCGAAGGAGTACAAGTAAAAATGGAACAGCGAGAAGGCATGGCACAGGGAGAAGGAGAAATATTAGCTAAAGGCCCCAACGTGATGATGGGCTATTACAAGCGTCCCGATCTAACTGCCGAAACCGTGGTAGATGGTTGGTTAAAGACAGGAGATGTGGGAACTTGGGTAGAATATAAAGGGGCGAAATACATTAAGATAACTGACCGTGTAAAGGAGCTTTTCAAAACTTCGGGAGGCAAATACATTGCTCCTCAGCAGTTGGAAAACAAGATGAAAGAGATTCCCTACATTGAACAAATAATGGCAGTGGGTGAGAACCGAAATTTTGTAAGTGCACTGATTGTTCCGAATTTTCTAAATCTATCGGAGTGGTGTCTTAAAAACGGAGTAAATGCTAAAACTCCGGAGGAAATGTCTTCCAATCCCGAAGTAATTAAAATGTTCCGTGCAGCTATTGATGAAAAGAATAAAAATTTCGGCTCATGGGAAACCATAAAGAAATTTGAACTAATGCCGAATGAATGGGGAATTGAAACCGGAGAACTAACCCCTACTATGAAAGTGAAAAGAAAGATAGTATTGGAAAAATATAAAGACGTGATAGAGAAGATATATTCTTAAAAAGGAGGCGCAAATTCTTTTCACGCCTTCTTTTTACTCTATACTGCGACTATAGGATTGCTATATAATTATTTAAGTTTTCTCGCAGCAGCTATTCTTCTACTTGCCCTTTCACCTCCGGGAATGAATTACTCCCGTTCAAAATAGTTTCAAAACCTTTCCCGGTTTTACCTGTTTTACTAACATACTTAGGTACCTTGAAAATCAATCAAAAAATGAGGTTCTCGCTTATTGTGAAACTTGGCCATAAAGTTTTTTCATGGGGTTAAACTTCAGGCGGCTCTTAGGGGTCGCCTGATTTATTTTCTATACTTCCTTATTTTGTGCTTGCAAGATGAAAAGAAAGCAGCCCATTTTGATTCGAAAGTCTTCGGGAGAGTTGGCTCCCTTTGATGAAAACAAATTAAGCCGTTCGCTGACACGGGCAGGTGCGGATAAGGTTTTTGTACAGCGAATTTTACAGGAAATTTCAGCACAACTTTATGAAGGAATATCTACCGGAGAGATCTATCGTAAGGCATTTAATATGCTTCGATCTTTTGCGCGACCGATAGCCGCTAAGTATCGGTTGAAAAGGGCTCTCATGGAATTGGGACCTACCGGATTTCCCTTTGAGAAATATGTGGCTGCTTTGCTAAAAAGTCAGGGATTTGAAACCATCAACAATCAAGTGCTGGAGGGGAAATGTGTGACCCATGAGGTAGATGTACTGGCAACAGTCAACCATACTATCCACTTCATAGAATGTAAGTTTCACAATGAACGCAACTTAGTGTGTGATGTAAAAATTCCACTTTATGTCCACTCCCGCTTTTTAGATTTAAAAGAAAGGCAATCCCAGTTGAAAGGAAATGAAGACAAAACTTTCAAAGGATGGGTAGTCACCAATACCAAATTTTCCGATGACGCTATAAAGTACGGGTTATGCAGTGGACTCGAACTAATAGGGTGGGATTTCCCTGCCGGTCAAAGTCTTCGCGATCTGATTGCCACCACCGGGCTACATCCAATTACCAGCCTTACCTCCCTTACACAAAGAGAGAAGAAACTATTGCTGCCCGATAAAGTGATTCTTTGTCAGGAGTTAGTAAGCGATCCAACCATCATTGATAA
>CAZQYO010000189.1:0-6008 GCA_964597415.1 uncultured Chitinophaga sp. | reverse complement strand
AGAAACTCACTAATTCCTCTGTAACAGTCAACCCGGGCACCGGATTGAGCGGAGGTGGAAATGTGGCATTAGGAGGAACAGTTACGCTCAACAATACGGGTGATTTAAGCACCAGCAACGAAGGAGCTTTGACCGTAACCGCAGGCACAGCAACCACATCAGTTATCCATTCAAATACATCGGGCAGCACAGATGTTACATTAGAAGCAGGACCTAATGTGACGCTAACCGAATCGGGAAATAAAATCACCATCGGCTCTACTAATTCTGGGGGAACGGTAACTAATGTGACGGGTACTGCTCCTATTAATGTTGCCAATGGAAGCACTGCTCCGGTTATCAGTCTGAACAATACGGCTGTATCGCCCGGCTCTTACGGTTCGGCTACGCAGGTGCCTAATTATACGGTAGATGCACAAGGCCGCTTGACCGCAGCGGGCAATACCGCCATTGCCATTCCCGGCACAGCAGTTACCAGTACGGTAGCCAACGCTACCACAGCTGCTAATTTCAGCGGCACATTAGCAGGTGATGTAACCGGAACGATGGGAGCCACGGTGGTGGGTGATGATAGCCACGATCATACCTATCTTAAATCTAAAGGGCAATATGTTTGGAACGCAGCTACAGCACCTAATGCCTTTCCTAAGGCCATAGCTACTTCCTTTGTTCAGGCTTCGGATGGTTGGCCGAGCTATGGGTCGGTGTTGCATGTAAGCACTTATGGTAATGATGGCGGTGCGCTGCAATTGTATGCGCCTTATAATTCCACTTACGGTGGAAACTCTTTGCGGTACCGCCTTGGATTATATGACAATGCCGGATGGACCGGATGGAAAACAATATGGGATGATACCAACGATGGCGCAGGTTCGGGCATGGATGCCGATTTATTGGATGGGCTTAATTCATCCGCCTTTGCCTTAGCTACCGGCAGTGGAAATTATATTCAAAATACCACCTCGCAGCAGGCAAGTTCTAACTTTAATATCAGCGGGATAGGCGTTACCCCTACGCTTCAGCTAAGCAATGCCAACACGGCCCTTACACAAGGTTCAGGTAATTCTTTGAGGGTTACTACTAACTATGGCTATGTGGAGGTGGGGGCGCAAAATGCCGGCTTTAGCCATTTTCAAACCGACCGCCCAATTTTCTATTTTAATAAACGTATAACGGTAGATGAAGGAATCATATCCAGCTATGCACAGGATTTGAATTTGCAAACCTCAGCCACCACCCGCTTAACCATATTAAATTCAAACGGCAATGTGGGTATTGGTGCCATCTCCCCCTCGCAAAAACTAACCGTAGCCGGAAATATCAATAAAGAAGGTTCGTGGATTGTGGGAGATGCGGCATGGGGGCCTAATACTTTTGAAGTGCATAAAAGCAATTGGAACGGTTCCTCCAATTCAGATTACGGAGGTATAACAGGCGGGCACGGCTATTACTATGACGGCTTGCAATCTGGCGGCAGTACAGGTAGTGAAGCAGCCTCGGGGCAACTTTATGTGGCGGGAACTTCTATGTTAATGGGCAATGTAGGTATTGGAACACCTTCACCGGGACAAAAATTAGAGGTGAACGGCAATATAAAGCTGGGGGATAACATAATGGTGGAAGGTAATTCTTCCGCCCGCGTTTATAGAAACCTGGTTACTTACAGCGATGATGCCTCTGGATCTGCCGGTGTGTTTATCATTAATACAGCTATGCCATGGAACAGCCCTTGTATGTTCCGAATTAAAGTGGAAGGTTATTTTTATGATGCCAGCGGACCATTTGAAACCACTATAGGAGGATATATGTATGTTAATAACGACTTTTACAATAAAGGCTACATCAACATCGGGGCAAAGAACCTACCTGTGAGATTTGGACGAAATGCATCGGGCAATGTGGCAATTATTTTGGGTGCTGATGGTGCTACATACGAGTATCCTAAAATCTCTGTAACCCAATATATGCAGACCTACTCCAGCATCAACGAAGCCACTGCAGATGGATGGACTATTACCCGCGCCACTAATACCTCAGCACTGACTTACGTAACCTCTGTGCCCAATGTAACCTCTCCATTAAACATAACTAACAACACTACTACTGCATCTGGGAGTGGTATCTCTACTTACACCTATAATGGAACCGGCACACCATTGTTTTTAGTGGTGTCAATTAAGACGTATGGGGGCAGTAATAGGGGCGGCTGGGTTGATGCACAATGGGAAAATTCTTCAGGTTCAGTGATTAGAGCTTATACAACAGTTGTTGGTACTAACGTTGATAATGGGAATGATGGGGGTTCAGGTATGTCAGACCGTTCTCTTGCAACTATCCCTTTTATAAATGGCTCAACCGTAATAAGACTTAGACCCGGAGGTGTTAATGCAGCAAGTACCTCAATGACATACATTTCTATCATTGATAAATAGTCGGTAACTATGTTTGCTCAACTGTCGCTGAATCTATCTACTACAGCAAGCATCCACCCAACTGGCGTAAGTATGCCGCATAGCTTTTGCGTGGTGTTCTTGTGCCTTGATTTAATCTGTATAGTGTAATTTAATCATCCCTCTATTTTCAGCAAAACCATTTGCATTGCTATATAACCAATCTTCCGCTTTGTTTACAAAACCTGCAACTATCGGGTTGTTGTGAATGTAATTCAGTTTTTGATTGAACATATTTCCGTTCGAAAGTTCTATTGGATGATTGTGTTGTTCCCAGAATTGAAACTTTGTGTTGTTGCTGCTTTTAGAAGCAGCACGTTGCATCATCCACAACAGCCATTCTTTTCTGCTTTCGGTCATATTATTCTGAATACACTCTCTAATTATTTCAGCAGTATGTCTCTTTAAATCTCTTACAATATTTTCAAGCAGATTGTGCTCACTGCCAATTATTAAATGAGCGGCTGGTCATTAAACACCAGCCGTAAACTTCCAGCCCATTTTCCTGCTGGCAATACTTTACGCTTTCTACCCAAATGGTTTTGTTTTCTTCTCTTGTAAAAACATCTAACCAATATATTACTGCATAAGAAATAAAATACAGTTTGCTGTTGTCATGAAATTTATACTTGCCACTCATACAACCAAAAATAAACGGTTTGGTTTTAGTTAAGCCACAAGAACGCTTTGCTCAATTGCCAGGCTGCATTCTTGCGCCAGTTGCGGGCTGGTGATTTATCGTCAGCCCTTTTTATTTTTTGCAGAGCGTAAAAATCCCGTCCGGCTTCTACATCCCATCGTTTGCTTACTCCTCCCAACCCCGCTTTGGTGAGCGGCAACTGACTTGGGACATCAGGTGCCTGAACTATCTTTCTTCCTTCCTTATCACTCCTATCTTACATAGAATTTTGGGACTGACTGTAACAAATACACTATAATTCAGGTATAAAAGCAGATTATGACCTATTTTTGTCTCTCATTGATAGAAATAAGATTCACCCCTTATGTTTGCATGGAATCGCATAAGGCATTATCATTGCCCTCATATTTAAAACTCAGCTACATGAACAAGCTTTTCCTTTTCACAGCATGCGGAATATTTTCAATCGCGCAGCTATTTGCCCAAAATGTAGGGATAGGCACTAATACTCCCCAAACCAAGTTAGATATTAATGGAGCGCTTTCGGCTCGTGTATCATCGTTAGCGGCTGCGGCTTCGGTCACTATCCCCGATAACGTAACGCTGTTTCGACTGACCAAGACTGCGGGAGGAAGCAATACGGCTTTGGCGGTGACCACTCCCAAAGACGGGCAGTTTCTCACCGTAATTAATGAGGACGATAATACGGCTACCTTAAACGGCTACACTATCTTGGCCGGCACAGCGGCAAATCCCGCTGTAGCTAATTTCATTTATGTAGGCACCGGAGCTAATCCGGGATGGAAAGTGAGTGGCGATAACACCCCCAGCGGCACCGGCCCACAAGGCCCGGCAGGTCCGCAAGGACCTCAAGGAGTTGCCGGAGCAGATGGGGCAACGGGACCTACCGGGGCTAAAGGAGCCACCGGAGCAGCCGGTTCAAACGGCACAAAAGGTGCAACGGGGCCTACCGGACCTACGGGAGCAGATGGGGCTAAAGGAGCCACCGGAGCAGCCGGCTCAAACGGCACAAAAGGTGCAACGGGGCCTACCGGACCTACGGGGGCAGATGGGGCTAAAGGAGCCACCGGAGCAGCCGGAGCAGCCGGCACAAAAGGCGCAACGGGGCCTACCGGACCTACGGGGGCAGATGGGGCTAAAGGAGCCACCGGAGCAGCCGGCTCAAACGGCACAAAAGGCGCAACGGGGCCTACCGGGGCAACAGGTTTTTTAGGTGCGGGTACGGCTGCCGGTAATACCACTTACTGGAATGGTACTACTTGGGTACTTAACTCCGCCAATATTTATAATAATGGAAGTAATGTGGGGATTGGAACAACTATCCCTGATGCTCTTTTCTCTATTGGTGCGAATGGAAGTGGAAGTGCCGGAACTACCGGTGGTAACCAGTTATTGTTAGGAGGTGCATATAATACGGGAGTGAATGTTGGGGGTAAAAAACTATACATTACCAACTACGACAATGATGGGGCAACGGTTTATCCCATTTACATAGATGATGAAAACAATTTTGTAGATTTTTGGATTATGAACAGGCTTTCACAGGCCGGTTTACCTACCATGTATTTTGCCGGTAATACAGGTATTGGTATCACTTCACCTTCTTCTATATTAGATATCGGCTCTACCAGCGATGCCGTGACCGATACCAAAGCGTTAACTGTAAATAGCAATGGTTATGCGGGCATTTATTTAAAAGGTGATTTATCCAATGGCTCTGGCGAACCCGGTGGTTCATTTGTATCATTTGCGCAAGACAATGGTGGGGTAGAAGGAATTATTGGAGAGATAAATACTGCCGGAACAGATGGCTCCGGTAGAACATTTGCAGGCACAAGCGGCAATTCTATGCTTGTAGGGAACAAATATAACGGCTCCCTACACTTCGGCACTAACAATACCGTTAGAATGACTATTGCAAACAGCGGTGGAGTTACTATAAATGACCTTGCCGGCAACGGCACTCGGCAAGTCTTTGCCGATAACAGTGGCAAGCTAATTACAGGCACTACCAACAGCTCCATACATTCAGTCAAACAAACTACTGATATTTCTACAGCGTCCAGTGCTTTTTCAGATATGGGGTCACTGGCTCTGACCTTTACGCCAAGTCATAGCACCGTTTATGTATTCTTTTCTGCCGGTGTGGATGTAAGCAACTTTACACAAGCATGGGGTGCCTTCCGTGTGTTAAAGGGCAGCACCTCGGTGGCCGGGACAAACGTGGTTTTAGAAGATTTTGACGAAGATCATTATGGCGATTTTTACCAGGCCTCTGCTGCAAATCCGGCTATTAACGGAATACCGGTCAGTGTAACCGTAGGCGTATCTACTACATTCAAAGTTCAATGGCGAATATCTCGTTTGTGGGGGTCAGCAAGCATGGTATGCTACCCCTCATCAGTCCCTGATAATGCACATGCGGTTCTTACAATAATGGAATAAACTATAGACTATGAAATGGATAATATTGGGCCTTTTATACCCGTGTTTAATGACAGCATATAGCCAAACAGATAAGGTGGAGCTAAATAATTCCGCTCAGCATCAGGCCGACAGCCTACAGGTAAATCACGAAACAAACAATTCACGTTATCGGGTAAGAGATTTTTCAAAGAAACTTACCGGATATTCCGTATTTATGAATAGCCAAGTAGTAGAAATACGCGATAACGCCACCGGCAAGACGCATTCATATTCGGCTAAGGAGACGGAATCTTACCGGAATATAATTGAAGAAATTAGAGCCGGTAAAAAAGTAGAAGAATTTAGGAAGGAATAAGTCGGGCATATACCATTCTCCGTCTGGCTTCATTTATTATTCAGATTGTTCGTATCGCTATTCCGCAATGTTAGCGCAGCGCAAACCTTAGTTAACACGCGATTTAAAATTGCTT
>CAZQYO010000188.1:0-6084 GCA_964597415.1 uncultured Chitinophaga sp. | reverse complement strand
AGACATTCCCTTTAAACCCGCTCGCGTATTGATGCAGGATTTTACAGGGGTACCGGCAGTGGTAGATATTGCAGCTCTTCGCGCAGAGGTGGCAAGAAAAGGCAAAGACCCGGATACGATTAACCCACTTATTCCCGTGGACTTAGTGATAGACCACTCTGTGCAGGTAGATTATTTTGGAACTGAATATTCCTATGCAAGGAATATGGATGAAGAGTATCATCGCAACAAAGAGCGCTATCAGTTTTTGAAATGGGCGCAAAACTCCTTTAATAATTTTACGGTAGTGCCTCCCGGTATGGGAATCTGCCATCAAGTAAACCTGGAATATTTATCAAAAGGAGTAGTGGAACGAAACGGAGAAATATTTCCCGATAGTTTGGTGGGTACGGATAGCCACACACCTATGGTCAATGGCATTGGGGTAGTGGCTTGGGGTGTTGGCGGTATCGAGGCAGAAGCAGCAATATTAGGCCAGCCGCTTTATTTCATTATGCCGGAGGTTATCGGGCTAAAACTCACCGGCAAACTTCCGGTAGGTTCTACTGCTACTGACTTGGTTTTGACGATTGCCGAATTACTGAGAAAACGCGGTGTGGTTGGGAAATTTGTAGAGGTATTTGGCTCCGGCTTAAACAACCTTTCAGTTCCCGACAGAGCTACCATCGGTAACATGTCGCCTGAGTTCGGTTGCACGATCACTTATTTTCCAATAGACGATAAAACGTTGGAATATATGCGTAAGAGTAATCGCTCTGAAGCGCAAATAGATTTAGTGGAAACTTATTGCAAAGCGAACATGCTTTGGCGAGAGCAGGAAGATAAAATCACCTATACGGATGTATTGGAATTGGATATTTCAACGGTAGTGCCTACGGTGGCAGGCCCTAAGCGGCCGCATGATAAAATTCTGTTGAAAGATTTTAAAAATAAATTTATAGACCTCTTAGATAAATCCTTCGACCGAAAATATATCCCACACCAAGATCGCGATATGGAAAAGTCTATTACGCGCTTCGATGGCGAAGGCGGTGATTTGCCATTTAGCAATACCGATATAGCTGTTTCTCCATCCGAAATAGAGGAGAAAGAGAAAAACGGTTTAAAAACAGTTTGGATTACAAGAGGGCAAGAGAAGTTCATGCTTTCTGACGGCTCAATAGCCATCGCTGCAATTACTTCTTGTACTAACACTTCTAATCCATTCGTAATGATAGGTGCCGGATTAGTAGCTCGAAAAGCAAGAGAGCATGGTATAGATGTAAAGCCCTGGGTAAAAACATCACTCGCACCGGGATCAAAAGTAGTAACTGACTATTTAGAAAAAGCCGATTTGATGAAGGACTTGGAAGCTCTCCAATTCCATTTAGTAGGCTACGGCTGCACTTCCTGTATAGGAAATTCGGGGCCATTGTCCCCCAAAATCGCTACAGCGGTGGATGAGTATAATCTCGTAGTAGCTTCCGTGCTTTCGGGCAACAGAAACTTTGAAGCGCGTATTCACCCGCAGGTAAAAATGAATTTTTTGATGTCGCCTATGTTGGTGGTGGCCTATGCCATTGCCGGACGGGTGGATATTGATTTAATCAATGAACCAATCAGCTACGACTCTAACCGGCAGCCGGTTTATCTGAAAGATATTTGGCCATCGGATGATGAAATCAATGAAATATTAAGTCGCGTTCTATCGCCCAAAGATTTTGCGAAAAATTACGGAGAAATATTTGAGGGCAATGAAATCTGGAGAAACCTTGAAGTACCTACCGGCAAGTTGTATGAGTGGGATGCAGACTCTACTTACATCAAAGAGATTCCATTTTTCCATGGCATTTCTGAAAATCCTGAACCTTTAGCAGATATTAAAAGTGCGCGGGCATTATTAGTGCTGGGCGATAGCGTAACTACCGATCATATTTCTCCGGCAGGCGCGTTTAACGAACATTCTTCGGCAGGCAAATATTTATTGAGCCGAGGAGTGAAAAAAGAAAATTTTAATTCTTACGGTTCGCGCAGAGGAAATGACGAAGTGATGGTGCGCGGCACTTTTGCCAATGTTCGCATCAAAAATAAACTGGTTCAGAAGGAGGGAGGATACACGGTACATTTACCCTCAGATAAAGAGATGACGGTTTATGATGCTTCATTAAAATACAGAGAAGATAAAACTCCTCTACTGGTATTAGCAGGGAAGGAATATGGTAGCGGTTCCTCCCGCGATTGGGCGGCCAAAGGAACTTTCCTCTTAGGAGTGAAAGCTGTGTTGGCGGAGAGTTATGAACGTATTCACCGAAGTAATCTGGTTGACTTAGGAGTATTGCCGCTGCAATACAAAGAGGGAGAAACTGCCGAAAAATTAGGACTTACAGGTACTGAAACCTTCACCATCACCGGTATTGCCCAAGACCTAACGCCACTCAAAGAAATTAAGGTAACGGCTAAAAGCGAATCGGGAAAGGAAATTAAATTTCAGACAATTGCCCGACTTGATTCACTGATAGAAGTTGAATATTACCGCAACGGGGGAATTTTGCAGTATGTGTTGCGACAGTTTTTAGAAAAATAAAAGGAATACTTTTTTGAAATTAGGAGCTTAGAAATGAGCCGTGATATATACATTCTCTCTGTTTTTATTCATGTAGTTTCAGCCTGTGTTTGGTTAGGAGGCATGTTGTTTTTAATACTGGCATTTATACCCGGCATCAAAAATCATCCTGACAAGGTGGATTTAATTGCCGGTGTATCCTTAAAGTTTAGGACGGTAGGCTATGTAGCTCTCGTGCTTTTGTTAATCACCGGCTTTGTGCAACTTGAATTCAGAGGCGTGCAATGGAACGTAGAGTACTTTAGAACGAATCCTTTTGGCAAAGTTGCCGGACTTAAAATTTTGGTGTTTGTGGCTATCATTTTTATCAGCATCATACACGATTATTATCTCGGTAACCGCACGGTTGAGGCTTGGAAAACTCAGCCCGAACACGCAAAAACTATTCGCTTGCGAAACTTATCCCGACTATTGGGAAGAGTAAGTTTTACACTTGCTTTATTGGCGGTGCTTTTGGGTGTGATTTTATCGAGAGGATGGTAAACTTGTAAATTAAAAAACAAAAATTTGTATAATGGAAAATGATAGCTTATTCCCACAATCAACGAAAGAACTGGCCGATAAAAAAGCCGCTTTAGCTCCTGAGAACATCGAAGCATGGAGAAATTTTAGTAAAACTGTTTTTAAAGCCGGTGCACTTCCTGAAAAAACAAAACAACTCATTGCCGTAGCTGTTGCCCATGTGACACAATGCCCTTACTGCATCAGGGCGCATACAAAGCAGGCCATACGCAAAGGAGCCAGCAAGGAAGAAATTATGGAGGCAATATGGATAGCTGCTGAAATGCGGGCAGGTGCTGCTTATGCACATGCGACTATTGCTATGGACGAGATGGAGAAGCTATGATGGATAACCGACCATTCTTCTCTGTCATTATTGCTACTTACAACCGAGCAGAACTTTTAAAAAGAGCGCTACATTCTCTGCTTCTTCAAACAGAATCAGATTGGGAAGCGATTATTGTAGATGACGGAAGCACTGACGATACGCACACACAGATATTGTCCTTTCTGCATCGAGAAAAGAAAATAAGATATTTAAACGTTCCACATCGAGGAGAAGTATATGCTAAGAACGAAGGAATATATGCTTCTAAAGGGGAGTTCATTACCTTTTTAGATTCTGACGATGAGTACCATCCTCGACACCTAAAACACCGGAAGGAACTTCTACTCGATAATCCTCATGTAAAATTTCTTCATGGCGGTTTAGAAGTGATAGGCACATGGTATGTTCCCGATCGATTTGATTATTCTAAGAAAATACATCTCAAAGATTGCGTAGCCGGGGGCACTTTTTGTATTGAACGAAATACGCTACTTGCGCTAAAGGGATTTAGTGAAATTCCAATGGGGGCGGATGACGATTTGTATAATCGTGCTAAACATGCTCACGTAGAAATGATGTTGACCAATATGCCTACTTATATTTACCATCACGAAAATCATGACTCCCTTACCAATAAGATGCTCTTGGTATAAATAGAGTGATCCCCATCATAGGGAGAGTAAAAAATAGTCAATGTTGAAAAATATACCACACATCGAGATACTTTCCGCAAGTGTTAGAAGAGAAAGAAAAAGTCATCAGGTAGCACTGTATTTTAAAGACTATTTAGAATCTAACTTGCTGTCAACTGTAGGTATTCTTGATTTAAAAGAATACAACTTTCCCTTGTTTGACGAGCGCCTACAGTTTCAAGCATCTCCTACGCCAAAAATGATAGACTTTGCAGAGAAGATAAAAGCTGCTGATGGAGTGATTATTGTTACTCCTGAATATAACGGAGGTTACCCTGCAAGTTTGAAAAATGCTATTGATCTATTACATCCCGAATGGCATCGCAAACCTTTAGCTATTTCTACCGTATCTGATGGTGATTTTGGCGGTACTCAAGTCATCATCTCTTTACAATTTTCCCTATGGAAAATAGGAGCATGGACAGTACCCGCCAGATTTCATTTTTCTAATGTATTGGATGCCTTTGACGAAAGTGGAAATTTGAAAGACAGGGTCGGAACGGATAAACGAGCGGCAAACTTTATCAAAGAATTGTTGTGGTGTATCGAAGCAAACCGAAGAATGTCAAATTGACCCACAAACGAAAGGGTATAATTTACCGGAGAAATCGCATGAAGAACCCCCACCAGCAAAGTAAGGTCATTTGGACTATCGGTCATTCTACTCATCCTTTAGATGAATTTATAGCGATGCTAAAATCTTTTCAGATACAAGTAGTAGTTGACATTCGAAGTTTTCCCGGCTCGCGCAAGTTCCCTCAATACAATAAAGAAGCACTGGAGGTTTCTTTACCTCAACACCATCTCCGGTACCTTCATTTGAAAAAGTTAGGTGGCAGAAGAAAGGTAAAGCCGGATTCTCAAAATACTTCATGGCACCATCCTGCTTTTCGTGGATATGCTGATTTTATGGAAACAGAAATGTTTGCGGAAGGTATAAGCGAGTTAGAGCAAATTGCTTCGACAGAGCGCACTGCCTATATGTGTTCTGAAGTACTGTGGTGGCGATGTCATCGCTCTATGGTTTCTGATTATTTGAAAGCAAAGGGATGGAATGTCAACCACATTATGGGTGTAGGTAAATCAACGGAACATACTTATACACAGCCCGCGAGAGTGGTGGCCGGTAAGTTGACTTATAAAATAGATGAATTGGGTATTTAGTCCCTTTCCTATGCGGGAATAAGAAGTCGTCTATTTTTTCATTCAAAAATACCATGCTGCAATGAGCGCAATAGCGGGCAGACCGGTTATGCTTTTCAGAACGCATCGCATTGGGAACTTGCTTATTCAATCAGCAAATCACCGTGCCCCTTATAATAGAGTGAATCTTTAGAGTTGTAAAAGCCATAATACATGCGATAATAACAACCGGTGTGAAAAGCGGTAGAAGTGTTTAGATGGTGTACGGTCAATATGGGACCTCCTGTAAATAGGCGATTATCCAAGTACAGAATGTGAAAGTCCTCATCCACCACAGCAGTTTTCATTTTACAGGCTTTTTCGGTATTTACTCCTATAAAAACGGTGCCATTTCCCGGATTGGGGAAAGCCGGTGATATTACAATTGAGCCACTTGTTGAATCCCCCGCTACAAGTGAATCTTTAAATGAAAGAAGAGAAAGTTCCCCAACCGTCCATGAGTCATCAAAACTCCAGTCGGTCGTATCGTTGGTTCCGAATATGCTACCTGTAGAATCTGTTTCCGTGTATTGCCTGAAGTCATATTTTATTTCACTGTTTTTTTTACAGGAATAAAAAAGAATGCTGCTACTAAACAGAATAAAGGAAAGAGAAATAATTCTGCTCATAACATGCGGCTAAGTATGTTGATACTGTGATAAATTCAGGAGAGGAAAGAAGGACATAAATTTCTCAGCTATCTTTAGAAACTGTTTTTCGTTTTACAAAACCATTGGTATAAATAGTGAGTGTGAGTTGATTCATTACTTGCCCTTGTG
>CAZQYO010000187.1:0-6093 GCA_964597415.1 uncultured Chitinophaga sp. | reverse complement strand
TCAAACAGCAATACTTCTATAGCTAAAAATACGGCTGCAATCGGGCTGCCAAATACCGCAGCCATGCCTGCTGTAGCCCCGGCTGCGAGTAGTATCTTTCTTTCATTATGCGATATTTTTAACACCTGACCGATGGTAGAGCCTAAGGCTCCTCCGGTAGCAATAATTGGCCCCTCGGCACCAAACGGACCACCCGTGCCGATGGATATAGCCGATGATAGAGGTTTCAAATAAGTAATTGCCGGGCTTATCTTGCTTTGGTTGGTTAGAATTTGCTCCATGGCCTCCGGTATTCCATGTCCACGAATGGCTTTTGAACCGTAAAGTGCCATCAGACCGACTATGAGACCGCCAATTGCCGGAATAATGATGACGAAAACGCCCAGCGAATTGGCAACTGGTGTGGAATGTACATAACTGAAGTTTCCGTAGAACGAAATATTCGTAATCAGGTTAATGAGATAAATTAAAAACTTCGCAATAAAGCTTACCGCTGTGGCCACAAAGAAGGCGATGAGGGAAATGGTAAGTAGTCTTTTTTTATTTTCTCCGCTCCGAGGACTGAGGTTTTCTACTTCTAAGGCGGGGTTTAAGGATGGGGCAATGGGAATTCCACTGTTTAATAAATCGGCTCTTTTCATTGGGTTTTAAATGTTGGTATGGCTTTAATTTTTTTCAATGTTGATGAAGCGAAATGCGAAAATCAGAGGCAGCTCTCCGTTTTGCCAAGTGCAAGGTGGCGGACAGAAGTAACCGCGCATATTGTTGAATGCAGTTATTGTTTTCCCTCATTAAACGGATGCCTTAAATTCAAGAAATACTCTCAAACGCAGCAAGATTCATAGTTAGCGTTACCGGAAAGGTCACGCCTAACTCGCTATTCCTGCCGCAATAGTACGGATAACTCATTTAATTTGAAGCTAATTGCGGGTTAAAAATGTAACTGCACGGCAAACAGACATTCCCTTTTGCCGGAGAGGAAGAGATAATTATCAAGTACTAATCAAACGTCCCGTAGTTCTTATTTTCCTGTTTGCTCTTTAAATAGAGTGCTGCCGTTTCTTCTATAGTTTGTTTTATTGGTCGGAAACGATACCCTAATGCCTCTATAATTTTGCGGTTGTTGTAATGAAAATCAATGTGAGTGAGCGAGGCGCTCTCTTTGGTAATAATCGGAGAATGACCGGTGAGTAAAAAACGCAGCATCTGCGCTCGCCAGGCAAAGAACATTATCCATTTGCCAGCAGGTATAAAAGCGCGTTTCACTTGCAGGGCATCGGCAATCATCCAAACCAAATCGCGCAGTGAAATATTTTCGGCAACCAACAGAAATTTTTCACCGCTAATGTTGCTTTCCATCAGTTGGTAAATACAGTCCGTGACATCGCGCACATCCACAAATCCATTGACCGACCGGGAGTAAAACCAAAGCCCCTTATCTATTTTGGGAAACAATAAATTAGGCGGCTGGTTCCACCAGCCTCCGCCAATAATAGTGCCGGGACAGGCTATCACCACATCTAATCCCTCGGCATGTGCCCGCCACGCTTCGCGCTCGCCATACTGCTTGCTGCGGTAATACCAGGGGCATTTGTGAATTGCCGGATCGTCATAACTTTCATCTATCACTTTTCCTCTGTTGGGGAAACCAAAGGCGGCTTCGGAACTTACGTGCAGTACCTTTTTTACACCTGTATGCAAGGCCACATTCATTACATTGGCGGTGCCTTCCCGATTTACTTTCACCATATTCTTTGCCTCAGAAGGAAGAAAAGAAATAAGCGCAGCGCAGTGATACACTTTTTCTACGCCCTGCATTGCCTCTTCTAAGGAGGGGATGTCGAGAATATCGCCTTCAACCCATTCCACCTGTTGTGCCGCAGCCCCTAGCAAACGGAGGTCTGATGTGTTGCGCTTGAGTGCCCGCACCTGCTCTCCTTTAGCCAATAACAATTTAGTAAGGTAGGAGCCTAACAGCCCGGTAGCTCCGGTTACAAATACCATGAGGTGAAAATAATGAGTTGAACATAGGAAAGAATACTTTGCAAAAGAGTGGGGGAAACAAGAGCTTTAGCGCGCAAGTGAAATGGTGTTTTTCTTTCTCTGATGGTTTAGGGAATATACATGGCTCCACCGGTCGAATCTTTGGAAGCTCCGGTGACGCTACAGAGCACATTCCTCTCGTTGCGCAGGCGCAGCACTCCCATAAAAGCAATGACTAAGGCTTCTTTAAATTTTACAATTTCATCATCGGGCAGTACTACAGTCACCCCACATAACGCAGCCATTCGGCTCACCAGAAATTTATTGAAAGCCCCACCACCGGTCAGCAGCATTTTATCATCGGCACTAACAGCTATTTTTTCAAATGAAAATATATGTTGAAGATGAGTCGCCACCTGCATCGCAATATGCTCTGTATAAGTTCGCAGTTTATCTTCAGTGCTTATCTCAAAACTGGCAATGATCGGCCACACTACTTCGCGGGAAAAACTGTTGTCTAACGATTTGGGGTAGCGTTGCTGATAAAAAGTGATCGCGTTCAAGCGTTCTAATAATTCTGTATTCAGTTTTCCTGAAGCGGCTAAATCGCCATCGGCATCGTACTCTTTGCCTAATTTATTTGCCAGTAAATTCAACACCTGATTAGCGGCACAAATATCAAAAGCCACTATTCGCTTACCTGTTTTACCACTGATGTTGCTGATACCGCCTATATTTAAACAAAAGCGATAATCCTTAAAAAGCAACAAGTCTCCAATGGGTACAATAGGAGTTCCCTGACCGCCCAAGGCTATATCGTCCGAACGAAAATCGCAGACGACCGGCAGGTTTGTTATAGTAGCGATAGCGGCTCCATCACCTATCTGCGCAGTAAATTTTTGCTGAGGAAAATGAAAGACGGTATGCCCATGAGAAGCCACCAAATCCACCTTTTGTTGCAAGTTATTTCGCGCCATAAAATGGCTCAGTTGGTTACCAAAGTAATGACCCAAACGGATGTGCGTTTCCCAAAAAGACTTGGTATTGGCTATTGGCAATTGCAAAATTTCCATCTTCCAGTCTTCGGGATAAGGGATTACCTCCGTTGAAAGAATATCAAATTTCCAAGAATTACCTTCGAGAGAAAACCGACAATAGGCAATGTCTAATCCATCTAAGGAACTGCCGCTCATCAAACCGATAACCCGGTAAGTAGTCAAAATTACTTGTTGTGCCAGCTAATAATCAGATCGGCTAAGGCGGCAATTTCAGTAGCGCTTAGTTTGTCTTCCCAAGCAGGCATGTGGTTTTTGCCAAAGGTGATACCGTGTATAAGGCCGGCCTTGTCGAGGGCAATAGTTTGCAAATTGGGAGTGCGTTCGTCCTTCACTCCTTGCGGACCATGGCAGCGAGCACAGTTATTAGCAAAAATCTTTTCAGCATTGATAGATGCTGTAGGAGCCGAAGTCTTTTTAGAACAGGAGCCTATCATTAAGGCTAAAGCGAAAAAGGTGAAATATACTTTTCTCATAAAAACATATTTTAAGCGGATAATAAACACAAATAAAAAGCGCGATGTCTCGCAAATCCTAACGCACTAAAGTAACATTTCCCTTCCTAAGTATCTCTATTCCATCTTTTGAAAGTGCAGTTACCATCCACGCATAAGTGCTCATCGGCTGCTTGGTGTTTTTGAAAGTCCCATCCCATCCCTCGTGAATATCTGTAGTGCTAAAAACTTTTTCGCCCCATCGGTTATACACCGAGAAATCTTTTAACCTATCAATGTTCAACCAATTGATAATGTGAAACACATCATTGATACCATCTCCATTGGGCGAGAAAGCAGTAGGTAGATTTAGAATAGTCACCGTTTTAACGTTCACCACAATAGAATCGTAATTAGAGCATCCGAAGTCGGAGGTAGTGTACAAATAATACATCTGTGTATTCAGGATATTGGCCGTAGTGGTCAACGACTTGGGGCTTTCTAAGCCCGTTTCCGGACTCCAGAAAAAACTGCCGGCATCCGTTACTCCCGAAAGTATTGCCGGGGTTTCGCGCCATATCACAGTATCGTTCCCCGCAGAGGTGTACGGCAACGGCATCACTTCTACCCATATTGAATCGCGGTTTTTGCAGCCGTAACTATTGGTTCCCGTAACATAGTAAAAGGTGCTGGCATTGGGCACTATCGTTGGGGTGGGGCTATCCGCGTTGGTTAAGGTGGGGGCGGTATCCCACAGATAGGATTGTGCACCACTTACCGTTAACTGTTCGGATTGTTCAAAACAAATCGAGTCGGCATCCTCTAACACCAGGCTTGGCAATGGCCAAATATTTATGTTTACAGAATCGGTTTTGATATAGCAATAGTTAGAAACTGTGAGTGCATACACCGTAGTATCGGGAGGGTAAAACCCCGGATTAAAAGTATTCGCATCTGTAAGATAAGTAGCGGGAGCCCAACTGTAATCAGATGCTCCCTGATTGATCACATTCAGGTAGGCAGTATCTCCCGGGCATATCCCCGCTTCATTATCAATGATAATATTCAGTGCGGGATCGAGCACGTAAACAAGAACAGAATCAGCCGCACGGCATCCATTCGCATCAGTGCCGGTAACAAGGTAAGTTGTATTTACGGAAGGTCGCGCTACCGGATTGGCGATAGTGGCATTGTTTAAAGAAACTGCGGGTGACCACACATAGGTAAGCGAGCCACTGGCGGTGAGTTGTACACTGTCGCGATAACTGCCTGGGTTTAAGCATACCGAAGTATCTGCCCCCGCACTTACCTGTGCCGGAGGATAAAAGGATACCGTAACATTTCCGGTCGCGGTGCATTGATACTGATTAGTCACCGTCACTGAATAAGTAGCGGCATTGGGAGCTACAGGAGTGGCAACAGGGTTGGCTATGTTTGGATCACTTAATCCAACTGCCGGTGACCAGGCATAGACCATGCCGTCATGCGCACTCAAAAGAACAGAAGCCCCCGGACAAATAGAAGTATCATTAGAAAGATTAATCACCGGATCGGGATGAACGGTGAGCGATTGGGTCAGCGAATCGGGGCAATTACCTCCCATACTCACCAATAGTTTTATCGCATAAGTGCCGGGAGGATAGTTCACTGTAGGAGATGCTGCATTGCTACCAGAGCCATTGCCTAAATCCCAACTAAAATCGGCACCGGAGGGAGTAGAATTATTGATGAAATTAACGGGGCTGCTTTCACATACCGGGTCAGAAAAACTAAAGTCGGCATGGGCACTTTCCAAAATATGAATACTCTTCTGGGTAGTATCCTTACATCCCAAATCGGATTGACTAACCAAAGTCACCGTATAAACTCCCGAAGCAGAATAGCTGTGAGTGGGGTTTTGGGTGTTATCTGTATTGCCATCTCCAAAATTCCAGTTCCATTGATTGACGGTACCTTCTGTAGAAACACTTAGATCGGTAAACACAGCCGGAACAACTTGGCAAACATCAGCCGTTTGAAAATCGCCTGCAAAAGTGGGGTATATTTTTACGAAGGCATAAGTCGTATCTACACAAGGTTGAGATCCGGAGCCTTTAGAGGCTACTAACTGCACTAAGTACACCCCGGTATCGGGGTAGGTATAGGAAGGGAATTTTACATTAGAAGTGTCATCGCTAAGCCCCGGCACTCCAAAATCCCAATGGTAAGTGATGGGAGTAGCGGTGGGTGGAGGATTGTAAGTATTGTTCTGAAAAGTTACGGTATAGTTAGAGCAATTAATCACATACAGACCGATTCCTGTAAACGGGTTAATATTTGTGCTGGGAATATTTGCAACCGGAATATTGCACTGCGTTACATTGAACTGAAAATCGCGCAAGTAAGTAGCTATCAACTGACCGTTGCGATACTCCGATACACAAACCCCCACCACAAACTGGCCGATGGTACTGGGTGTTCCGGTAATAACTCCCGTGTTCGGATCAATAGCAAGAGGTGACGTGCCCCCTAACAAATTAGAAGTAGAATAAGGCGACTGCCAGGGAATAGTGCTCAAAGGCGGCCCCACCGGTGGGTTAGGAGCCGGATTGGTGGCATCACCGGCATTATTGGGAGTGCAC
>CAZQYO010000186.1:0-6094 GCA_964597415.1 uncultured Chitinophaga sp. | reverse complement strand
CACAATAGCGGCTATTTTACCCAATACCATCTTTGCTTTAGGCGTAAGATTATAACTCCCCGAAGTGTAAAGCATTTTATCAGACAGATTGATGAACACTACTGTTTTATCTACTTTTATTTCTACATCTTGATCGTCTAACCCCTCCTTTAATACACCTTTAAGGTTAACGGCAAGTGCCAGATTAATAGAGTCGGTCTTTGTTTTAGCCGCAAGCAAAAGTTGAATGTATTTATCCTTACTCTCTAACTGAGCCAGTGTTTGGTTAATGTTGTCATTGGCGCTTTTCGACAGCACCGTTAAATCCCCTACCTGTGTCACCTGCTTATCGCGTTGCACCTTGCAATCGTTCAGTTGATCGTTGAGTAGTTTCATCTGCTCCTCTTTACCGGCCAGTTTGGTATTGCAGATAGTTAAGTCCGATTGAAAAAGATCTTTCTTTTCATTACAGGAATGTAGCAGTTCATTTGCTTTTTGCAAATCTTGTTGCAGCGCAGCATATTTTTTCTGTGTTACACAGGAGGATAAAGCGAAGGGGATAAGCAAAATAATTAAAGGGCGGATGGTGAATTTCATAGCAAACTATTTGAATGGCGAAAATAAGCAAACTGCACACTGCCCCTTGTTATTTGATTCAAAGTTCTCCACTGTATAAACATTTTTTAGAAGCGAGCGTACACTGCCTACTATGTCAACAATCCAAGCCTTTTAATTTAGAAGTGTCACACCTATCGTTATAGATAACCGAAACACAGTGGCACAGGTGAAAATTTAAATTAGTTTCACCCTTATAACGTTAGTCTATGCTTGATCATGAAACTTGTTTAAAACTCTCTGCTCTGTGGGAAAAAGCAGATGTATTGGAATTCAATAAGTCAAATACCGATGAACTGTTTCGACTTATTTCCGAAGCGGAGAAGATGATCGAAAGTGCCGGAAGCAAAGACAGAAAAAAATGTATTTCGGAGTTTGAAAAAATTAGGAAGCAAGAATTTGCCTCTTTAAAAAGGAATCCCGGTGAAGATACTTTTAGCAGTGCTAAAGAAGAACTGAAGTATGTGCTGAAGGATTTAATCTCCGGACAAATATTTGTTGAGCAGTAAATGCCGAGTGTCAAATGCTTTGCAAAGTACTTCCGTTTTCTTTATTCTATATTGCTTTTCACACCTCATAAAATTTCTTCCCTTCCCTTGCGTAATCGCGAAGGATTTGAGCAGACTTAAATCGAGCACCATATTTAACGGCAAGGTCGTCCATAATAGCTAATACTTTGTCGGCTCCTTGATGGTCAATAAATCGGAAAGGACCACCTGTAAATGGAGGGAACCCCAATCCGAAGATTGCTCCCACATCACCATCGGTTGGGTTTTCGAGTATATTCTCTTGCAGACAATACAGTGTTTCGTTTATCATCATCATGCCCAATCGGTGCTGTATCACTTCTGCGGCAAATTCCTTGCGTGAAGGATTGCCGAAATACTTATAGATGTCTTCGTTAATTCCTTGCTTTTTCCCCTTCTCGTCATACTTATAAAAACCTCGTTGATTCTTTTTACCGTGATAGCCATCCTTAAACATGCGAATAATAGCATCGGTACTACGAGCACCTTCTCGCTTTTTAGCATACTCCGCAAACTCTCCACTCATAATGTGTGCCCCTACATCAATTCCTACTTCATCCTGAAGGGTTACCGGCCCTACCGGGAAGCCCCACTTTTTCATCGCCTTATCAATCATAGCTGCATCGCAACCTTCTTCTATCAACAAGAAACATTCATTCATATAAGGAGCAAGAATACGAGTGGTATAAAAACCCGGGCCATCATTTACCACAATACAGGTTTTGCCTTGGCGGATGCCGAGTTCAAAACAAGTAGCAGTGACCCAATCAGCAGTTTTAGGTGTTTTGATGATTTCCAGTAAAGGCATTTTGGGAACCGGGCTGAAATAATGCATGCCTATCACGTTTTCCGGCCGTACAGCTTTTTCGGCAATGTGGGAAATAGGCAAGGCCGAAGTGTTACTGGCAAAGATAGTGTCGGGACGTGCAGCCGCTTCGCAGTCGGCCACAATTTTCTGTTTCAGTTTTATTTCCTCAAACACAGCTTCTACAATCACATCTACCTTATCGAAACCCTTATAGTCTAACTTACTTTCTACGCGAATCATTATCTCTTCCGCTTCGGGCTGACTCATCGTTTTGCGTTTCAGTTTCTTCTCTAAATCTTTCCAGATGGTTTGTTTCGCGGTAGCAATAGTTTCTTCCTTAATATCCTTTAGCAATACATGAATACCGTCCATGGCACTCACCTCGGCAATACCGGCTCCCATAAAGCCTGCCCCTACCATAGCAATAGTATCAGTACTCTTAATTTTATCGGCAGCATAAGGGTTCTTTTTCTTTTCAGTCATGTTGAAGAAGATGCGAATCAACTGGCGGCTTTCATCGGTCAATATTAATTCCTCAAACTTTAGTGCCTCCGCTTCCAGTCCTTTCTCCATTCCATCTTCCATCCCTATCTCAACACATTCCAATATTTTTAGTGGAGCCGGATAATTGCCGAGTGTTTGTTTCATTACCATCTCTTTCGCTTTCCTATACACTATACCTCTGGTGACAGAATTACTCTCCAACATTTTTTCCATCCATTCGCGCTTGTCTTCGCGCTTATAAGTGCCTTTCGTTAATTGCAGGGCAAAATCAATAGCGGCATTTAGCAGGCTTTCTTTTGTGGTTATTTTATCGGCCAGCCCTATCTTTTTTGCTTTACCTCCATAGATTTTTTTACCCGTCAGCATCATGTCTAATGCCTTTTGAATGCCAATCAATCGAGGAAGTCTTTGAGTGCCACCACCTCCCGGCAGCAGTCCCAGCATTACTTCGGGCAAAGCAAAGTGGGTGGACTTATCATCGCTCACTATACGTCCCTG
The DNA here is from genome assembly GCA_964597415.1 of uncultured Chitinophaga sp. GTDB lineage: Bacteria > Bacteroidota > Bacteroidia > Chitinophagales > LD1 > Bog-950. The sequence continues at coordinate 3,163 of CAZQYO010000186.1, read as the reverse complement.
ACAAGCCAGTGCAATTTCAGTTCCTGCTCCCAGGCAAGCTCCGTTCACCGCAGCCACTACCGGCTTTTTGCTTTTCTCCAAACGGTTTAATGATTGATGTCCATTTTGGGTAACCTCAATAAAATCTCCTTTCTGTTTGACCTTCCCGAACATATCAATATCCGCGCCTGCTATCCAATCCTTTTTCCTTGATGCAATCACCGCAGCCTTTATTTCCGGGTCATTATCCAATTGTTTAAACAGTTCATCTATCTCCGACATAAACTCAAGCGATACCTTGTTTATTTTTTCGTTGGGCTGGTCGAGCCATACTATGGCAACTCCATTCTCTCTTTTTTCAATAGTGGCTATTTGCATTCTGTAGATTATTTATAGCGCAATAATAGGAATAGATAGGCTTTTATTGGCTATTGCGAAAAAAGTAACGATGAAGGCATGACTGTTTGAAAGGCTTTCGACTGATGAACAGAGAAATCCAAATCACAACTGAATGTAAAGGGAAGTTGTTCCAAATATTTAGACGCTACTTGAAATGTTTTCTTGTCTTAGAAAAATCGGGCGGTAAAATCAGAGGCCTGTCGTATTGCCTCAGCCTGATTGTCGCGCTGTTGTTTCATGGCGACCACATTGTGCTCCTTGTAGGAAATAGCATCTAAGGTGGCTCTCATACCTTTAATGGAGTTGAGGTAGTCTGCTTTATATTTTGCAGGAAGTGGCTCGGTAAAAGACAATCGCTGTTTGAGCGGATCTACCTGTTTATTATCTAACCAAAAGCGATAGCAAACATGAGGCCCTGTAGCCAAACCTGTGCTTCCTACATAGCCGATAACATCTCCTTGTTTTACCTTTACTCCCGGATGAATACCCGATGCAATTTTACTCATGTGCAAGTATTGGGTCTTGTATTCTCCGTTGTGACGAATCTTTACATAGTTCCCATTAAACTGTTTGAATTTCGCTTCTATAATGGTGCCGTCAGCCGTGGCCATAATGGGGGTGCCGGTGGGAGCCGCGTAGTCTGTACCCAAATGTGCTTTCCATTGTTTAGTTACCGGATGAAATCGCTTGAGAGAATAACGCGATGAAATACGAGAGAACTTCACCGGTGCTTTCAAAAACATCTGCTTCATACTATTACCGTTTTCATCATAGTAATCGCCTACCGGGTCTTTATCCTTTTTGTAATTAAATGCGTAAAAATCACGTCCGCCACTGTTGAACAATATGGCTTTCACTTCGCCTATCCCTACACTTTCACCTCGCACAAAATCTTCGTCATATACCACCTTAAATTTATCGCCTTTCTGAATCCGGTAGAAGTCTATACTCCATGCAAAAATATCGGACATGCGAACCGCTAAGGCCGGGCTAATCCCGTTTTCATCCAGCGTTTCATACAGAGATGAATTAATCACGCCACTGACTTCCATTTGTTTGCGCTCTACTTCCTTTTGTCCGCGATATACATACAAAGAATCTTCCAGATTAAATACGACATAGTCTGTTTTAGATTCCTCGTAAATGAGTTTTTTGCAAACCAATCCCGAATCGGTTTTGTCGCAAAGCACCGTGCACGTATTGCCGGCTTTGATTCTATTCAAATTAAAAATCTTGCCAGATTCCCGCGCAAGAAAATCAACAGTGCTGTAGGCTACGTTATATTTAGTGAGAATGTCGGCAAAAAATTCATTGGGTTTCACCACGTGATGTTCCACTATAAAACTGCTGAGGTCTATTCCATATCGAATCAAGGGCTGCATCGAAGCAGCACTCACATTATTTGCTTCATTATCCTCATCGCCAGCACTCCATTCCAAGTTTCTGGTCAGGTAGGTGCCTACGCCAATCAATAATAATAATCCCAAAAGTGCGCTTAGTATTCCTTTATTCATCCGGATAAAAATAAAAGAACAAAGCATTTGCCGCAATAATTTTTGATTTCCCATTAACAACAGTTACCGGAAAGCGTTGAGGGAATAAGACACCTAAAAATTCTTCTGTAATGAAAACGGAGCCGATAAGGAAAGTAGTCTTCTTAATTTTCTGCTAATGTCCAGGTGGCTGTGCGGCCCAAAAATGGCACCGAGCAAATGTATCCCCGCAAATCAAGAGTATTGCCTTTGTAAGTGATTTTGCCACAGTAGGTCTTTCCGTTTTTAGGATCGTACACTTTGCCACCTACATACAAATTAGGATCAGTAGCATCGTGATGAAAACCGCGAAGAATGAGCAAGCCCATTAGCGGTGTGTTGCGCAACTTTTCATCCGGATTTTCCTTATCTGTGCGCGGCTTACCGGTCTCCTTATCTATTGTTACATCCAACCATTCAATTTTGCCGTAGTAGTTCCCATCCTTAGCCAAGTAAATCTGAATCTTGCTGGTTTTTTCCTGATTGTACCATACCTTCTCTATCTGATCTTTATCCAGCGGATGAGCACCCATAAACAAAACGGTTGTGAGTATTGCCGCACTAAAAATTATCATTGATCTTTTCATACGTTACTTTTTGCTTTAACTGATAGACTATATTCTGTACTCAGTACATTCAACCGTGTTGGTTTAGAAATCTTACTGGTTACATTTCAAATTTAAACACGTCTGTTTAAAATCCAAACGCAACCGTTCCACTCGGCATAGGGGTATTCCTAATCTAAACTTTTTTGTAGTGAGGTTTCGTCTATGGTGTTATCGTAGATATCCTTGGCAAAAAAAAATTGTTGGTAATGGCCCAAAGGGAGCGAAAGAGGAACCGTCTCATCGGCACTTTCTCTATCCGCGATGGCGGAATTAATTTTCGTGCCGAGATTTAATCACACAGCATTGCTCAAATTGTTTTCGGAGTTAAAAATGCTTTTAGCCGGCAGGTGGTGGTGCTATATATTTCCCAATCATCTGTTTCAAACTCAAGCCATACCACTCCGGTGGTGGGGAGGTGTGAGATAGAATTACCACCGAAAAAATTAGCTAAATGTGTAAGTGCAGGATGGTGACCTACGAGCAAAAGTTGCTCCACCTCCAAAGGTGTTTCTCTAATCACCTGCAAAATATCTTCGGCACTCGCTTCATAAATGCGATTATCAAACATCATCTTTTTGAAAGGATAATGAAGTTGTAAGCAAAAGGCTCGCGCGGTTTGGATAGTTCTTACGGCCGGACTACTCA
>CAZQYO010000185.1:4867-6121 GCA_964597415.1 uncultured Chitinophaga sp. | reverse complement strand
AACGAGTCGGTTTCTGTTTTCTAAATCGGCTTTTACAAAAGAGTTGTGCAACGGCTACCCTTGTTAACTGCTGCCCTACCGGTGTCCTAATTAGGGCTTCAATAAAGAATTAAGCACGTCACTTTCTATGCCTGTCAATGAAGCGCGTCACATGCAAATGATGACTACGCTGATTGGGTGGCATTGCACTCTCTCCTATGAATCAATAGAGGTGTTGGCTAAACAAGCGGCTGTTGTATTTGCCTTTCAATAAATTTCTTTTGAAAGCAGAACGGAGTTATCCGCTCCGCCTTCTCCAGATTTTTTGATTGTATTCAAATGTATTTATTTTCTGTCTTTATCAAACATCCTGCTGCTCATTCTCCTATTAGTGGTCGTGTTTCAGCCACAAGTAATGTTTAGTTGCTTTATAAATTACGCAGCCACAAACTTTTCGAAGTAGCCGGAGCTACAAGAGAGCGCGGGTGGTCGTGCGTTGTTTTTTTATTGAGCGTGCAGCATGATGATAAAGTATTTTCTAAATCACTGTTCCTTTTTCATAGTCTTCTTTTTTGAGCCATACATGATAAATTCTGTTGAGTAATTTTCGGGCAATGCGAGTAATTGCTCGCTTGCCGGTCATATTTTTTTTGAGTTCACTGTAAGCCAATGTAAGTGCAGGGTCGTGTCTGACAGCTATCCAGGCAGATTCAATTAATAAGCTACGAATTGTTTGATGATGGCGGCTGATGATATGTCCTTTTCGTTCGCCTTCTCCTGAACTATGTTCGCCCGGGCAAAATCCGATGAATGAATTGAGTTGAGCAAAAGAGGGAAAGCGTTTTATATCCACCAGTTCAACCAATAAAGTAGCTGCGGTAAGCTGCCCAATACCCGGTATGCTTAACAGTAGGGATGCTGTTTCTTGATACGATTTATGCGTCAGCATTTCTTGTATCTTTTTAGTGAGCAACGTTACTTCTTTGCGTTGTGTTTCTATCTGCTCCACCATTTTGCAAAGCGTGTGTTTATCTATTTCATTTTCGTGAGGCAGTGCTTTGAGCCATGCAATAAATTGGTTGCTCCAGTTGTTTTTATTGTAAGGTGGCGGCAACTCCATGCCTTGTTGATAAAGAAAATGTTTTACGCGCACTTTGCTGCGCTGTAAATCGCGTAACAGTTGCTGTCTGTAACGAACTAATCTGCGGTTGCCTTCAGTTATTTTATCGGGGATATAGATAGCGTGAAGTTGTCCGGCATGAAGGGCTTCGGCAA
>CAZQYO010000185.1:0-4857 GCA_964597415.1 uncultured Chitinophaga sp. | reverse complement strand
GAATCGCTGCGGTCCGTTTTTGTTTTTCTGCCTTTATCCGTTTGCGGAACATCAGCTGGATTGACAACGATGCAGGGGAGGTCAGCTTCATTAAGCTGCCGCTGCAACGAATAGCCGCTAAAGCCTGCTTCATAAGCACAATGAAATTGTGCATTGGGATAATCGCGTTTCAGCGTGGATATGAGCTTTGTCACTTCCGGTGGTTGTCGAAACGAACGAAGATGTTCCTTATCGAACCAGATAGATACATCCCAACTTTTTAAGTGAACGTCAATCCCTACGTAAATGCTTTTGCCGAAGAAGTCGGCTCTTTGTTTTAAATTTGTCATGAGGTTTTAGTTTTGAGTGAACAATATCGAATTGTTTGTGGCGCTTACGCTGACCACTTGCTCTAACTAAGACCTCTCTTTTTTTGATTACATCGTTACTTCCCGCAGCGAAATCCTTATCATAACAAACAGAGGCTGCGGGATGTGAGTGCAATTGCGTTGCTGTATTGAAGTCGTGGAGATACTGTCAGAAGAAAAGAGTTACGAAACGGCTGAGGCGAACAACATTGTTGGTGTCGGCAATTTCTCTGTTGACGATGTCGTCCGCGTTGCTTACGCTGGTGTTTTCGTTGCGGACTGCGGTATCCGCACTGTTGACGTTGGCATTTTCGTTGCGGACTGCGCTGTCCGCATTGTTGTCGTTGGCATTTTCGCTACGGACTGCGGTGTCCGCGTTGTTGACGTTGCCGTTTTCGTTGTGGACTACGGTGTCCGCACTGTTGACGTTGGCATTTTCGTTGCGGACTGCGCTGTCCGCATTGTTGACGCTAGCATTTTCGTTGTTGACTACGGTGTCCGCGCTGCTGACGCTGGCGTTTTCGTTGCGGAACGCGGAAAACGGATGTAGTAAATCGCTCTTATTTCCTAAAAAATTTAACAGGATATATAATAAGGTATTGTGCGATATAAGTCCGTGTCAAGGTGTGTAAAGTAAAGTTAAAGCTGAAAGGTGTTTTATGAATTGGCACAAGTTCCGTAGTTGTAGATGTAAACCTGCCTATAAAAAATTACAGCAGGTGAATTTACAAACCGCGCCATAAACAGAGCACAAAACAAATCCCCGCAATATTGTGGGGTAAAACAAATGGATACAAAAAATAACAATCGTGTCAACATGATTGATACGACAACCGGATTCTGCGATGCGAATACCGGTTCAACATCGGGAATACCTGCTTTCGCGCTGCGGTTAGCCGATGTGAAAACAAAACGAATTTTAATTAACGCGCTGAACCAAATAGGAATCGGAAATACGAAAGGTGTTACGCAAGACACTAATCTTCTTCGCCTGACGATGCGGAAAATTGCGATGAAGTGTGCCAACGCCACCATTGCTTATGCCAATTCAGAGCATAACAATACGCTGTTGCAAGCGGTGAATTTCAACAAAAGCAAATTGGATAAACTGTCGAAAGGTGATATTGATGATGCTTGTGAAGCCATTCACGATGCGGCTAATGCTCATATTGCTGATGTAGTGAACTTTGGTATAGTAGCCGGTGATGTAACGGATTTGCAAACTGCGATTGATGTTTATCGCATTGCATCGCAAAACCCAAGACAGGCACTTATCAGCAAGGGAGAGGCGATAAAGGATTCAAAGAAGTTGGTGCGCGAGATTATCCGTGATTTGTTTGAAGGGCAAATGGATAAGATGGTGAATACTTTGGAAGATACGGATAATACGTTCTGGAAAGGATATTCCCGTTCGAGAGAAGTTATTGACTTGGGAATAACACATGCCAAAGTGAGCGGAGCGGTTTATTCTGTAACAGATGCAGCGATTGAAGGAGTAAGTTTTAAAATGTTTGAAACCGGAACTGAGAATTTAGTGAAGGAAGTGTTTACTGACAAGGATGGAAAATTCAAGACCGGACAAGTAGCTGTTGGAGATTTTGATTTTAAGTTGGGAAAAAGCGGTTACCAAATGAAAATTGAAAGCAATATTCATATTGCTGCCGGAAAGGAAATAAGAAGAAAAGTAGTGTTAGTGAAAGGTGGTGGCACAGCGATTCGTGAAGGTGATGTGATGATGGGAATGATAGCGAACATCAATGTAGATGGAATTGATGCAAGTAAGGATAGTATTGTTTTGATTGAAGTGTTTGGAAGTCCGCTACGTTTTTACGCATCACAAAATCCGAATGATGCACCGGTTGGAAGTTTCTTAGATGTTCAGCCCGGAATGCCGGTTCAAAAGAATGTTCAGGATATGGCTGCTGCTTTAGGTTTCAACGATACGAGTAAAGCGGTGAATGTTCAGAATATCGGAGCAATGCAAGGACATTATAAGATTACTTTTACGAATCTCGGAACAAAGTAAGAACCAATTTAAAACAAACGAGCCGCTCTACCGAGCGGCTCGTTTTATTTTTCATTGTGGAACATCAAGTTTAATTTCTCCTGATTGAATTTGCTGCAATATCTTTTTCAGTTCCTTAAAAGTTTTTTCTGCTTGTTTGTCAATTAGTTATTGCCTTTTATTTCTGTATTCTTTCAGCTTTATATTTAATTGAGCGAAGAAATTACTGCGCTACATTTATATTCCCATTCCCTGAATAATCAATATTAAGTCGTGCGCCTAAGGTTTGCTGAACTGTAAGCGTCTTACAATTCCCCGTATGACCTGATATTGTAGGGTTATTGGAGGTTACCGGAATAATAACATCAGAAAGAAGGTCAGGTAACGTGCCGCGGTCCCAATTGCATCTTGTAAACCAATTAGTGTTTATTGTGCCTGTCCAAGTCCAAGTTCCTGCTCCGCCATCTGTGTAGGGAGTTGTTATCTGATAAGACGTTAAATTTAAAATGATGACACTATCGCAACCGTTGGAAGCAGTAAGAGTATCTCGATATGTTCCCGTTTGATTTAAATAATTCCCTTTAAAGTAATAGCTACTATCTGAGCAAATTGTTACGTTTAAAGTTGTCGGATTTGGTCCGACATAAAAATTTTTCGAGCATGTTTGACCATTTATGGTAGCGGTTGCTGTCCATTGACCGTTCATGGCGTTAGAGGGCAATATGAAATTCCAGTAGTAATACCAACCAGTATAAGTTGTATTCCCCGTGCTTGATGTGTAATAATTAGTTCCATTCGGCTGTTTTAAAGTAAATGTCGGACCGCTATTATTTGAGTTGTAACCGAAAACATAAACATAAAGAGTGTCGAAGGGTAAAAAGCAATTGCTTTCGCTTGGATAAGAAGTTTGAGGACACGAATTAAACTGAACTTGATGTAGGTGTGTACTAACTTTCGCGACTTGTGGATTGTAATAAGCGATTTGATTGTTCCACCATGTTGAAGTATTGAGACTATTACAGCCACCTGATGCATAGAAAGGATCGATGAGAGGTGTGTTAGAATAGATTCCTGTATGAACCTCAAAATGTAAATGAGGTCCTGTTGAACTACCTGAACTACCTGCCACCCCCAAATAAGTTCCTGCGCTGACATTTGAGCCAATGGGAAGTGTTGTTACTGTCCCATTCTTTAGATGCCAATACCATGATGATGAACCATCGGCATGTTGTATTATTACGTAGTTTGCCGGTTGACTACCTGCCGAGCAATTTCTATCAAACTCTCCATCGCTTTTTAAAACTAAAGTTCCCGATGCAGCAGCTACAACTGTAACTAAGTTATTATCCATCTTATAGAAATCAAATGGCCAAGTATATAAATCTGTTCCTGAGTGACCATCGTAAGTAATAGAGCCACATTTGTAATCTAGTATGGAACCTGAATTAGTATTTTGGTCAACATAATTGCTCACATTATAATAGCGACAATCGCTACCGGAGTATAGCATAGGAAAGTCAAACAATACACCCGATTGCAAACTCTTGTGTTGATGTGGTTTATTCTTTTTTATCAATCTAAGATTTATATATATCGAACTATCCGCTTTTTTATATTCCATCTTAGAAATACAAGGGTTGCGTGCATCATTCGATTTTATTTTTATTTCGGTAAAATCAGAATGTCCCAATAGAGTGTGTAAATTTTGAGATTGGGCATGTAGCGGTAATTGAAATAGTACAAACGGAAACATTATACATAACAATTTGAAATGTCTTAATTGAATTTCGCCTATAAAAAAGATAGATAGATGTGTTTTTATCATGGTTCTATACTTTCAGAGTTCACTTTTTCTCTGCATTTATTTTTTGAAAACCAATTTGTTGCATTTGTGAAATATCTGTACGCAGCACCCCAATTTGCAACGTAAGACTTTGAATTGCCGATTGTTGTTCATTGATAGTTTTTTGTTGTTCTTTCATTGCTTCAATTAATAATGCAACCAGTTTGGAGTACTCTACTGCTTTGTAACCTAAAGAGTCAGTTTTTACTACTTCCGGCACATGACTTTCTACTTGTTGAGCAATAAGACCCATTTGCACACCTTTTTCAAAACCTTTATTTGGGAATTCATTCTGCCTCCAAACAAAGTTCACACCTTGCAATTGCATTACCTTAGAAAGTGCATTTCCGATAGGTGTTATATTCGTTTTGAACCGAATATCAGAAGTTTCGTTAATGCCTGAAGTTTTAAGTCGTCCATTTATTTCGAGTTTATAGCTACCAGAGGGTGTCATTCCAATACCCACATTAGTTCCGTCATTATAAATAATACTATTAGCAACCCATGAGGTTCCGTTATATCTAAGAGTTTGACCAGTAGTAGCACTAACTAAAGGACCTGTGGCTCCTGTCGCACCGGTAGCACCGGTATTTCCAGTTGCCCCTTGCGCTCCTGTTGCGCCAGTAGCTCCGTTATTTCCAGTTACTCCTTGTGCGCCTGTT
>CAZQYO010000184.1:0-6148 GCA_964597415.1 uncultured Chitinophaga sp. | reverse complement strand
CCTTGGAAGGGGATCCCGTAAAGGGATTACAGATTATGGGATTGCAGGAAACGCGCAGCCTCGACTTTAAAAATGTAATTATCCTATCTACTAATGAAGGTATTTTTCCTTCTGGAAAAAACCAGCGTACCTACATCCCGCACGAGCTTCGCAAAGAATTTTTGACTACTTACCGCGAACGCGATGCCGTGACCGCTTATCTTTTTTATCGCCTGTTGCAGAAGGGGCAGCATGTATTTATCCTTTACAACACCGAGCCGGACGAATTGGGGGGAGGAGACAAGAGCCGCTTCATTCTTCAATTACAACACGAACTGAAAAATGACGCGATAAAAATGGAGGAGAAAATTTTTGCCGTGAATCCACCAGCTGCATTAGAGGAACCCGATATCCGTATTCAAAAGCGAGAAGTAGTGATGGAGAAATTGCTCCACCTGCTCACTACTTCCGGCCTTTCCCCTTCGGCATTGAATACCTATATCAACTGTTCGCTGCAATATTATTTCCGCTACATAGCCGGCCTCCGCGAACAAGAGGACATGGAGGAAAGTTTGGATGCTTCTACTATTGGTTCAGCCGTGCATGATGCGCTGGAAAGTATTTACAAAGAGCGATTAGGTCAAACTTTAGACGCATCCTTTATTGAAAAGCATTTAAACGATAAACCCGGTATTGAACTTCAGGTGCGCGAACCTCTCAAATTGCGTTTTGATCAAGAATCACTGAGCCGCGGCAAAAATCTTTTGCTGTATAAAGTATGTGTAAAATTGGTGGAGGAATTTCTAAAGCATGAAACAAAGTATCTGCAACAATTAAGCGATTGTGGTGCCTCGATGCAAATAATGGGGCTGGAGGAAGATTTGGAATATCAAATTTCAGTGAATGGAATAGAGGTAAAAATAATCGGGCGAACGGATCGGATAGAACAGATAGGAGAGGTGATACAAATAGCTGACTACAAAACCGGCACTCGTTCTCCCATTCCCATTCTCACTGTAGAAACATGGGAAAATTTGATGACTGATCCGAAATTTTCTAAGCCGGTTCAGTTGCTGATATATGCTTGGCTTTACTTTAAGAACAGCGGAAACAAAGCGTTGAAAATTCGTTCGGGAATTTACTGGCTGCGCGATGCGAACAAGGAATTGAATACCTTATCAGTGTCGAAAGATAATGACCTGATACAGGAAACTGAATTGCTGACTTTTGAAGAAAAACTCAAAGCTACCTTGCATGAGCTAATGGATGAAAATATTCCTTTCTTTAAAACAGAAGACGAAAAGCGTTGCCAGTATTGTGAGTTTGCAAAAATTTGCGGAAGAGATTAACTACTCCTCAAAAATTTCTTCCAACCGGTCGTTTAGTCTATCACCCCACAGATATTCATCTATCACTATCCCATTTTTATCTACTAAAAAATTAGCCGGGAGTACTTCCACATCATACAATTCTGCGGCTGAGTTATGCACTTTCAGTTCGCTCACCTGCGTCCATACCAGATTGTCCTCTGCAATAGCTTTTATCCAATTGCTTCTAGAATTATCTAAAGAGACGCTGATGATTTCAAACCCTTTGTCGTGATACTTTCGGTAAGTCTGCACCAAGCCGGGGCTTAGATCTCTACATGGTTTGCACCAGGATGCCCAAAAGTCTATAAGGAAATATTTCCCCGAAAAAAGTTTAGTAGAAACACTTCTTCCCGATGTATCGGATTGTGTAAAATTGATTACCGGCTTTCCTGTTTTGCGCAAAGTGATAGTGTATTTTGCCTCCTCTCTGCTGCGGGCATATTTACAATGTTGTACCTCGGCACTCATCAACTTTAGCAGACTGTCGCCCTTTGCTAATTTTTCAATGTCAATGTAATGATATAACAGGAGATACGCATTTACTTCGGCATCCTTATGCTGTAGCATCCAGTTTTCCTTTTTTTGCTCTGCGGCATTTGCGGCTTTTACATATTGGTTCCAATATTTCTGAAACAGCACACTGTCTGTAGAATAGCGAAAGGCCTTATCCTTGAGAGAATCATTCTGCTTATACAAAGCCGCTTCTATGGCACTATACTCCATATAATTTTTTGTGGAATTGCCTCCTCGAATAGTGAGACTATCCGGGGTGATGGTATCGCCAATAATCTGTGTATTTCCCGGTTCAAAGAAAAAGGTGGTGCTTATTTTACCGTCAGCCGTAAACAGTGCGGCACAGGTAGGCTCTGCTGTATTTCCGGTAAATAAAAAGACCCCTTCATTTGCATAAGCAGAATCAATGCGCGTATGTAAACTGTCATCCATGTAGGTAAGCGAAACCCATTGATTGGGAAGATGGTGGATGCGACCAATAATCCTAAACTGTTGAGCAAAAGAGCAAGTGTAGAGGAAAGTTAGTAAGAGAAGCAAAAGAAACCGATTCATTTCTCAAAGTAAGAAACTTCATACGGTTAGTCATAGTAGTAATGGGCATAAAAAAGCAGCCCTTGCAGGGCTGCTCCTTTCCTCCACTTCATTCCCCAATAGAAAATAACTTATTTTCCGGTGACCGCAGTGGCCGATGAGTTTACTTCAACCACTGTAGTTTCTGATTTGATAATGGTGCAGGCAATTGGTTTCTTTTCACCGCTCATCAGGCACACCACATCATTTGGTCTTACATACACGCTGTTGCTGCTCAAGCCGCCATAGGTGCGCAACCTGGGGTCGCGTATTTCTTCCTTAGGCCCTGCAAATATAGCGATGCTCCTTTCTGAGCTATTCTTAACCGTCACTTCCTTTTCTTGCGTGTTAGGCAGTGTAGGATTCTCATTGTTCGCTAACAATGGTTGACCGTAACTACTCCAACTAAAGACTCCACAAAACATTATCCCCATTACTACTTTTCCAATCGTTTTCATACACTGAAATTTTGTAAATACAAAGATATAGTGCTAATAAAGATTCTTCTCCACATAAGCGGGAGGTGTTAATAAAGTTGTAGGTTATATTGGATAAAGGAGAAAAGGGCTATTGAATATAAATCAGCGTGCTGCCAAAGCCATACTGACTGTGGTAGGTATTTTCGTAGCTTCTCACATTCGGGTGCTTGTCTAATAGCTTATGAATTTCCTGTTTCAATTTGCCTTTGCCGTGTCCATGCACTACTCTAAACTCCAATTTACCGGAGGCAATGGCTTTGTCAAATGCTTTTTCAAACTCAGCCAACTGATAAAAAAGCGCATCGGTAGGAGGGATTTTCCCATTGCCTACCTGTCTTTGGTCTAAGTGGAGGTCTATCACACCGGCTGCGTAGTTTATTTTACTGCCTTGTGATGGGTTGGCCGCTCCCATCATATACATTCTCAGTATTTCAGGATCAAAACCCGGAGGTGTATGTTTCTTCTTTTTCACTTGGCTAAGATAAAAATGATTACCTGTAAATTATAGTCAGGGTAGGCTCTGACTTTATCCGGGCTGAATTGCATTTGCCGGTTATGTATGGCTACCATGCTACCACCCATTTCCCGCAATGTGTAGCCAAAGAGGAGACTAAGTTTTAGATAGTTATGACTTCCTGCTGTCAAAACATCTTGGTTACTCATTAATGTTTGATGTGCTCATTGGGTTGTAAGTGAAATGTCTTTCCTTCCACTTGTGACTTTCTAAGGGCTGGTTGAGATTCTTTCGGTAATGCAGCTAACGAAAAAATCTATCCGTCATCCATTACTATGTATGCAAACTGATTACTGTCTTGCAATTGCTTTCTCTTCAAGAGTATTACACCTGCTCACAAAAACAGTGATTGTTTTTCATTGGATGAATTTTGTCCTCTTCCTGATTTCATAAATAACCCAATGTGGGGTTAGCAGCGCAAGAAACAACATCAACTTGGTCATAAACCCCGGGATGACCACCGCTTTGTTATTGAATAAACCCTGCAACCCTAAACGAGCTACTTTTTCGGCACTCATCATTATGCCAAATTTTTTGCCGAGTTCTACATTGATCACATTCGGGTCATACAGATTAGTGGCGGTAGCCCCCGGACAAAGGCAGGTGACATGTACTCCATACAATTTCAGTTCTGTTCGCAGGCTGCGGGTAAAACTTTTGATATAGGATTTAGTAGCTCCGTAATATCCAATTCCGGGAAAGCCTTTATAGGCAGAGATGGAAGAATTATTGAGGATGAAACCCTTCTTGCGTTTTCTCATTTCATTGCCAAACAAAGTGCAGAGTAAAGAAGTAGTCATTACATGCAATAGAATTTTTGCTTGTGCCTTTCCCACATCAGCATCGGTGATTTGACCGAAAAAGAAGAAGCCTGCATTGTTCACTAATACTTCTACCTCGAAATTATGCTGTTGGCAAAAATCAAACACTTCGCCAGCAGCTTCATTTCGAGCCAGATTGATACATAGTGTTTCTACCCTCACTTTATGTTGTGCCTCAAGTGCTGCTTTCAGTTGATTCAATTGTTCCTCCTGATTGCTGACCAACACGAGCGAGTAACCACGCGCTGCCAAGCACTTCGCCATTTCAAGTCCAATACCGGATGAGCCTCCGGTAATCAATGCAAATGTTTCAATCATAGTTTAAAGCCGCAAGTTTTTGTTTCAGTTCTTTGGGCAGATGGGTTTCGTGTAAGTGACAAGTCATTTTATCGCTATAGATTTTTGCCACACAATAATTGCAAATGGTACAAGCCGATTTTTCAATCACTTCGTTTCTCAAATCATTTACAAAGTTGGGGTTTTCTATCAGTGCGCGTGCTATGGCAATCCATTCAAAACCGCTATCCATCGCTTTTTCAATCGTGGGCATACTATTCATTCCGCCAACCAACACCACCGGTATATGAATTGCCTGCTGAATTCTTTTTGCTTCGGGCATAAAATATCCTTCTGTAAAGGGAACAGAAGGAATTAGTTGCTTACCCACTAATTTTACAAAAAATTTCTTCCAGCCTTCCCGAATAAAATAAGCCATAATATCTACCGGCATTTTACCGCGCATGACATACATAGGAGCGCGGCTCACAAAGCCACCGCTTACCACTATGGCATCTGCTCCGCACTGTTCCACCGCTTTGGCAGTCAGCAAACCTTCTTCTTGCGTAATGCCTCCTTCAAACCCATCCCAGCAATTCATTTTTACAAGGAGTGCCATCCTTTTTGGCATTGCTTCGCGCACGGCTTGCAGCACTTCTGTCATAAACCGTTTCCGGTTTTCAAAGCTACCGCCATATTTATCGCTTCGCTTGTTGGTATAGGGCGAAAGAAACTGACTGATAAGATACCCATGCCCGGCATGAACTTCTACGGCATCGAAGCCACTTTCGGCAGCCATGCGCACGGCATTTCTAAAATCATTTTTCATGGTTTCTATATCCTGCTGTTTCATGCCGCGAGGAAAAGTGGGACCATACCAATTGATTGCTGTGCTTGGCGCAATGGGCCGAACTCCCGTTAATGCCCTATTTGCCATATTACCACAATGTCCAATCTGCACCGACACAGCCGCCCCTTCGCGATGCACCGAGTCGGTAAGTTTTTTCAGGTCACTTGCAATTTCTTTTCGCAACCATAACTGATGTGAAAACGCCAGTCCACTTTTATTGATAGAGGCATACGCTACGGTGGTCATCCCCACACCTCCCTTAGCTACTGCCGTATGATAATGGATAAGTGCTTCCGTGACGTGATGGTGTTGACTCATTCCTTCAAAAGCAGCCGCCCTTATGCTTCTGTTGCGAAGGGAGAGCGAACCCAACTTGCCTTCGGTAAAAAATTTCGATTGATTCATGTTTTAAATGGTCATTAGTTATCTCTCACGGTTGTTTTGTCGCAATGCTGAAAACTATTGTTTTCTGTTCCGCAATGCATGTCGAATGTAAGGTAAGGAACGATTTTAATCGCTATATAAAGGGATTAAAAGTCTGCAACGAGCTAATAGTGCAACATGCACTGCGAAAAATGGCGGCTCCTCTTCGTGATAATAAATCGAAAATGGGTATAAGGCATGTATAACTTTGACGCAAGAAGCCCCGCTCAAATGCGACCATTCATCTTCCAGTTAGCACAGTGCCCGGCTCAAATTTCAGCTACATCCTGCTCTTGAATTAACCAAATCCTTTAATAAAACTAATGTTTTATATTTTAACAAATCAGCAATAT